>CAMPBP010000008.1 GCA_946639085.1 uncultured Lachnospiraceae bacterium | reverse complement strand
ACTGCTATCATCCCACCAACACGGGACATCGCATAATGGCCGACTGTCTTATAAATATGTTTAAAGAAGGCGATGCTTCGGCTCCCGAAAGCGATACCGATTTAAATAAGATAACACCTCCCATAGGCGGTCAGTTTGAAGACATCATTTTCTTTGACCGCAAGGTGAATACGGTCGGTGCAGTCATAGATTGTGCAGACTTTACAAAAGACTCCGACGAGATCCATTACGCGGAAAGAAAGATGGACCTTTTCGGCTCAAAGGAATTCCCCAACAACTGGATGCATGACGGAGGTTCCGACAAGCCTTTCACGGTGGATGTTGAGTGCAAATCACTCATGATCGTTTACATGGACAGCGCTTCACCTTCCTTTACGAATGCAAAAGTGTACGCCGACGGAGAAGAGAAGATCACCATCGATCCCCATATAGTGGGCTGGACTCATGCAAACGCTTTGATAGTATTCGAAGAAGAAAAAACTTCAAAGCATCATGTCGAGGTTAAACTTGACGATTATTCAAAGAAATTTACGATTTTAGGTTTTGCGGTTGTAAAATAACCGTTTTGGAGAAAGAAAATGCCGTTAACAGAGATCAATCCCATAACCAAATGCGATTATCCCGATCCCGATGTAATAAGAGTCGGAGATGTATATTACATGGCCAGTACGACGATGTATTTTTCCCCCGGCGGAGCAATACTTCGTTCCTACGATCTTGTAAACTGGGAGATCGCATCATATCTTTTCGACGTTTTGGACGATATCCCCGAAGAACGACTTGAAAACGAGCGCACCAACTATGCCGGAGGCATGTGGGCACCGACGCTTCGTTATCATGACGGAAAGTTTTACTGTGCTTTTGTGAGTCACTTTACACAGACCACATATCTTTTTGTTTCCGATAACGTTGAAGGACCTTGGGAAAAGAGAAAGATCGAGGGATACTATCACGACTGTTCACTTCTGTTTGACGATGACGACAGAGTTTACATCGTATACGGAAACAAAGAGATATATCTTACCGAGTTAAAGAAAGATCTTACCGGACCTTTGCCGGGAGGAGTCAACAAACTCATCGTAAAAGAGCCCGAAGGCTTTGAAGGACTGGGATATGAAGGATCCCACTTTTATAAGATAAACGGAAAGTATTACATTTTCTTCATACATTGGCCCAAAGGAATGATGAGGACCGAAGCGGTGTTTGTTTCGGATAAAGTCGACGGCGAGTACAAAGGTAAGAACGTATTTTCCGACGACAGAGGCTTAACCGGGCAGGGCGTCGCACAGGGCGGTATAGTGGATACACCCAACGGAAAATGGTATGCAATGCTTTTCCAGGACAGCGGTGCCGTGGGACGTATACCGATCCTCGTTCCCGTGACGTGGGAAGATGACTTCCCCGTATTCGGAGTGAACGGCAAGGTTCCCAAGAACTTTAACGTAGCAGGGAGCCGTCCTTACTACAGATATGAGCCCTTATATACTTCCGATGACTTTAAACCGGTACCCGGTGTACCTTACAAATTGAACCCCCAATGGGAGTGGAATCATTGCCCCGACAATTCTTTATGGGAAGTTAAAGAAGAGGGCGGACTCGTATTAAGAACGGGAAGCATAAGCTCGAATCTCACGATGGCCAGAAACACTCTTACTCAGAGGATGATGTGGCCCAGATGCGAAGCGGAAGTCACCGTTGACGCTTCCAAGTTAAAAGAAGGTGATGTCGCCGGTCTTTGCGCACTCCAGGGTGAGTATGCGTTCCTCGGAATAACGATGAACGCCGGTGTATACTATCTTATGAAGGTAGAGCACATAAACGAAGATCCGTCCTTTAAGATCGGAACCTCGGGCGGAGATTATCTTCCCGGAAAGATGGTGGAAAAGATAAGACTTACGGAACCGAAACTTACACTTTGCCTTAAGCCTTCGTTTGAGAATATGGCCGATAAACTGGATTTCTTCTATTTAAAAGACGGAAGGATGGTTAAAGTAGGCAATCCGCATAAACTTTATTTCAGACTCGATCATTTCACGGGATGCAGATTCGGTCTTTTCATGTTTTCAACAAGAGAAGCCGGAGGAGAAGCGATGTTTACGGATTTCAAATATCACTACGAACAGTAAATAAGGTAAAAAGAAAGAAGTACGCGAGAGCGTACTACTTTTTAAGTTTTCTAAAGTGAACCTCTGTAGCCGGCACCCGTATGTTTCGAACGGTATTCGCTGGGCGTACATCCTTTGTGCTGCTTGAACAGACGGTTGAAAGTTGAGATGCTTGAAAAGCCTGCCTGCATTGCAACATCGGTTATCGAGTAATCGGGTATGGCCAAAAGTTCTTCGGCGGCTTTAATACGTCTGTAGCAAAGGTAGTCGCAAAACGTATAGTTTGTATAGATCTTGAAAAGTCTCGAGAAGTGGAATTTGGAAAATCCCGCCTGATTGGCTATAGTGTCGAGGCTTATGTCTTCGGTATAGTGGGAATCGATATATTCAAGCGTCTGGTTGAACTTCTGCACATATTCTTTTTGCTTGTAAGGCTTAACGGTAGGGAAGAGCTCTTCCGCATGGATGTGGTTCTCCGCAAGCTTTACAAAAAGGTCTATCAACCTTGCCTGAATGACGAGTTCGGAATATTCGCTGTTCTGGAAATATTCGTTACGTATCTGAACAAGTATCTGATATATATCGTCATATACCAAAGGATATGTTTCTTTTGTAATATGAAGGGGATGCGTAAGCAACGACTGTATGCCGGCAAATCCGCTTATCCTGCTTATGATGGAAATGTTCATAAGGAAAATAAATCTCTTTCCCGAATCGGGAGCCATAAGTTCGTGAACTTCTCCCGGGGGAATGATGAAGATATGACCCGGTTCAAGATGATATTCGACGGAACCAATGACTGCATCGTACCAGTTTTCCATGGGAACGATGATCTCAAGGGCGGAATGCCAATGAGAATTAAAGCCTACAGGAAGGTCGTTTAACCATATACGGTGAAGAGAATTGGACATGAACGTAACGTGCTCTTCGCTGTTGGCAGCGATAAGACGTTCACGATAGTCGGAATTCACCGAATTGAAGTTATCATAGTTGTTTTTATCGTTATTTGTGATAGGGGGCATAATGTCTCCGTTATTTACATCTATATATAAGAAAAAAGAAAAATTCCAAGTGGTATGATAATTGTATATCTCAGTTATTAAAAAAGCAATAAAAAGGAAGTCTCATTTTTGTGCAAACGGTCATTAATTTTTTATAAAAAGCGTTAAAACAGTGACAAACCGCCATATGATTCTTAAGGAATAGTAAATTTTTAACTTAGAAAGTGGTAAATATTGCGCAAACGATGACTAAAAAATAGCATTATTTAATAAGACATGACTACCCTCTGATAATAGTATGTTGTTTATAAGTAAGAAATTGCGCTTTTATGCAATTGTGTGTGCGGAGGATTATATGAGTAAGAACACCAAAAAGGTTGTGATCACATTGGCGGTACTGGCAGGATTTGTATTGCTGTGCATCCTTTTATCCCTCGGAAAGGCCGATAATTTCAACGATAAGTACGCAGGACAGGACCTTTCTAAGGACATTGCGGGTTTGGAGAGAACCGGCACCTACTCAGGTTATATTGAAGAACATTCCGATGCGAAAGACGCGCAGAAGAGCGTAGACATAGACATTTTCAAGTATACCGCCGAAGGTGAAGTTAAGATCGAAAACAACGTTGAAGGCGTAGACAAAGCACTTTTCACAGACAATGAAGCAACCGTTTCATGGGAAGTGGACGTTCCCGAAACCGGTTTCTACAATCTCTATCTTGAATATCTTATTCCAAAGTCTCGAGGCGTTCAGGCCGAGAGAGGAATTCTCATAAACGATGAGTATCCTTTCGAAATAGCAAAGAATATCACATTTTCCAGAATATGGACCGACGGAGGTCCCAAGAAGGTTGACAACCAGGGCAATGAGATCCGTCCCACACAGGTGGAAGTTTTTGACAGGCAGTCATCACTTATTGAAGACGATATGGGTTACGTAAGCGAACCCTTAAGATTCTATCTTGAAAAGGGTAAGACAAAGATCTCGCTTGTCAGCGAGAACGAGCCCATGTATTTAAGGAAGTTTTCTTTAAGTGCAATCGAAAAAGAAAAAACATATGAAGAATATCTTGCTTCGCAGCCCAGTGTCACACCCAGCGAAACGGCCACACAGTTCTTGAACCTTGTTCAGGGCGAAGATTCAACACTTCGTTCCGAATCTTCTCTTTACGCGAAGTTTGACCGTTCCTCACCTACCACACAGCCCAACTCCGTTACGTACACCGTTCTCAATTATGCCGGCGGCGAGACCTGGAGAGACAACGGCCAGTGGATAGAGTGGGATTTCGAAGTTCCCGAAGACGGCTATTACAACATAATGATCAAAGCCCGTCAGAACTACTCCAGAGGAAACGTTTCAAACAGACGAATCTATATCGACGGTGAGGTTCCTTTCGATGCGCTCAATCAGGTATCCTTCGGATACAGAAACGATTGGGACTGTAAAGATCTTGCCGATGAAAACGGTACTCCTTACAACTTCTACCTTACAAAAGGTAAACATACCATAAGACTTGAGGCTACCCTCGGTGATCTCGGTCCCCTTCTTGAGGATCTTGAGAACTCGACATTCAGACTCAATCAGATTTACAGAAAGATACTTGTATATACCGGCGCAAATCCCGACCAGTACAGAGATTACAAGATCAACATAAACTATCCCGAGATCATGGATGCCATGAAGCTTGAATCGATGAGACTCTTCAAACTTGTCGATGATATGGTTGATTATTCGGGACAGAAAGCCGATTCCATCGCATCGGCTCAGACGGTAGCTCAGCAGCTTGAACGTTTCTGCAGAAAGCCTCAGAAGATCACACTTGAGTTCACTTCCTTTAAGGATAATGTTACGGCGCTCGGTACCGCACAGCTCAACTTGAGTATTTCACGTCTCGACGTTGACTATATCGCAATTTCCGGAACGGATGTAAAGCCCAAGAAAGAAAGAGCAAACTTCTTCACAAAGGCTTGGCACGAGATCAAATCATTCGTTGCATCGTTCTTCGTGGATTACAACTCTGTCGGAGATGTATACGACGATTCGGGTAAGGATAATCAGGTAATCAAAGTCTGGGTTCTTACCGGCCGTGATCAGGGTACCATCCTTAAATCAATGATTGATGATTCGTTCACACCCAATTCCGGAATTCCGGTTAACGTTGAGATCGTCGATCAGGGCGCACTCTTAAGTGCCGTTATGGCAGGAAGAGGTCCCAATGTAGTACTTACGGTTAACTCAAACATTCCCGTTGACTTCGCGCTTCGTGGAGCTTCGGTTGACATTACACAGTTTGAAGGATGGGAAGAAGTTCTTTCCCACTACAAAGAAAGCTCATACGAGCAGTTCAGACTTGACGGAGCCATCTACGGAGTTCCCGAGACTCAGACGTTCAACGTAATGTTCTATCGTAAAGACATTCTGGACGAACTTGGACTCGAGCCTCCGAACACATGGCAGGAGCTTATCGAGATGCTTCCCACCATTCAGGGTAACAACCTTTCGGTAGGTATTCCTTCCGCCGCCGGCGCAAGTAACATGCAGGCAGCCAGCACGGCCGTTATGAGTAACAACCCCGACCTTTCAATGTACTTCTCACTTCTTTATCAGAACGGCGGTGATATGTACAACGAAGCGGGAACGTATACAACGGTAGATGACGAAGCGGGTATCAAGGCATTCGACGATTACGAGAGATACTTTAACGACTACGGTCTTCCGAGCATTTACGATTTCGTAAGCCGTTTCCGTTCGGGCGAGATGCCTATCGGTATCATCTCTTATCAGACATATAACACACTTATGGTATCGGCACCTGAGATCAGAGGTCTTTGGGACTTCACACTCATTCCCGGAACCGAATACGTACTGGAAGACGGAAGCACATTCCTGGATCGTTCCGATTTCGTAGCAGGTACCGCAACGATGATGATCGATTGCCACGACGGCAAAAAAGATCAGTCATGGGAATTCATGAAGTGGTGGGCAGATCCCGATACGCAGGTTCGTTTCGGACGTGAGATCGAAGCATTGCTCGGTTCCTCCGCTCGTTACGCTACTTCCAACAGAGATGCATTCTCACAGCTTTCGTGGAGCTATCACGACATTCAGATACTTAATGAGCAGTGGGATTGGACCGTAGGTATCCGCGAGGTGCCCGGCGGTTACTACACAGGACGTCATATCACAAACGCACTTCGTAAAGTTTTGAATGACAAAGACGATACACGAGAGACCATTATCGATTATTCGGTCAAGATAGACGACGAGATCACGCGTAAGCGTAAAGAGTTCGGTATGTGGACCGAAGTAAAACCGATAGGAGAAATGGAAGAATGAAAGAGTTTTTTCAAAAATATGTCATAATGAGAAAACACGACGCAAAGGTCGCATTCAAGAAGATGAAGCGTAGCAAGATGTGCTACCTCTTCCTTGCCCCCTATGCCGTACTTTTCGCCATGTTTTTCATATATCCCGTTGTAGCATCAATCTGGTACAGCTTCACATACTACAACATTTTGGAAGCTCCCCGTTTCCTGGGATTACAAAACTACATATCACTTATCCTTGAGGATGAGATTTTCTTAACATCGATCAAGAATACGCTCATGATAGCCATTTGTACCGGACCTCTCGGTTACATCGCTTCATTCGTATTCGCATGGCTCATAAACGAACTTCCCAGATGGGTACGTTCCGTAGCCGTAGTTATATTCTATGCTCCCTCTATCGCAGGTAACTGTTACGTTATCTTCTCGGTATTCTTCAGAGGTGATGCATACGGATACGTAAACGCGTTCCTTATGAGTACGGGTATCATCAACAAGCCTATCCTTTGGCTCATTAACCCCGTGTATATGCTTCCCATATGTATGGTCGTTATTCTTTGGATGAGTCTCGGTACCGGATTCCTTTCATTCGTTGCCGGCCTTCAGGGTATCGACGGTTCACAGTACGAAGCCGGATACATGGACGGTGTAAAGAACAGATGGCAGGAACTTTGGTACATCACCCTTCCCAACATGAAGCCCATGCTTATGTTCGGTGCGGTTATGTCCATTACCCAGGCATTCAGCGTCTGCGACGTTACGATGGCCCTTTGCGGTTATCCTTCCACCGACTACGCAGCACGTACGATCGTAACTCACCTTTTCGACTACGGTTTCTCACGTTTCGAAATGGGTTACGCCTGTGCGATAGCAACAATTCTGTTCCTTATGATGATTTTATGTAATAAAGCAATTCAGAGTCTGTTAAGAAGAGTAGGAACCTGATAATGAGTAAAAAGAAAAAGAACGCAGCAATAGAAGAAGTATATGTAAAACCCCTCATAAAGAGGAGAAAACCCAACAGATCCATCGCGGGCGACATCGCTTTGTATATATTCCTCGTGCTGGTTGCATGCATCATGGCTTTTCCCATCGTGTATGCCGTCAGCGCAGCATTAAAGCCTTTGGATGAGTTGTTCAAATTCCCTCCCCGTGTATTTGCACAGCATCCCACAATGGATAACTTCTCGGATCTGTTTGTTACGATGGGTAAATCCTGGGTTACGTTTTCAAGATATCTTTTCAATACCGCATTCATTACCTTTGTGGGTACGGCAGGACATCTTATCGTAGCTTCCATGGGTGCATTCGTACTTGCAAAATATGAGTTTCCCGGCAATCAGCAGTTTTTCAAGCTCGTTACCGTGGCAATGATGTTCACAGGATACGTTACCCAGATTCCCAACTACATGTTACTTAACAAACTCGGTTGGATAGATACTTATTGGGCAATAATCATTCCCGCATTCGCATCTCCCATGGGACTTTTCCTTATGAAGCAGTTCATGGAAGGTCTTCCGACTTCACTTATCGAAGCTGCCAAGATCGACGGTGCCAATGAGTGGCTCGTATTCAGACGTATAGTTATGCCCAACGTTAAGCCCGCATGGATGACACTTATCATCTTCTCGGTACAGGGCCTTTGGAACAACAAAGCTTCGACATTCATCTATTCCGAAGAAAAGAAGACCCTTGTGTATGCGCTTCAGCAGATACAGGCCGGCGGTATCGCACGTACCGGCCAGGGTGCAGCCGTTTTGGTTGTTGTTATGATAGTTCCCATCGCAATATTTATTTTCTCGGAGAGCCAGATTCTTGAAACAATGGCAAGCTCCGGATTGAAGGATTAATTATAAATAAGATCATAAAGAGGATCATTATGAGAAAAGGTTTTAAAAGAACTGTAGCACTTGCATTGTCGGTAGGAATGTTGCTTGGTATGTCTCTTTCTTCCTACGCAACAACTATAGACAGAAGTTATACGTACAACTACGATTATTGGGGAGATGTTCAGGACTCGCCGGATATGTATTCGGTGTGTAAAGTTTTCACATCTACCGAACTCGGCCTTGAAAAGAGACTCAACAGTCCGCAGGGTTCGTGCGTTGTCGGAAATCGTTTATATATCTGCGACACCGGTAATAACCGTATAGCTATCTTTGAAAGAACAAGCCGCGAGTCCTTTACCTATGTCGGTGAGATCACTTCATTTACCGGAAGTGAAGAACCCAATACATTTTCTTCACCTACGGATATCGCCATTTCCGAAGAAGGCGATTTCTACATAGCAGACAAGGGAAATGCCAGAATACTTAAACTTGACAAAGATCTGAATTTCATTCAGAGATTTGATAAGCCCGTCGACAATTCCATCGATGCGAAAATAGTATTCCAGCCTTCCAAGATCGCTATAGATACCGCAGGCAGAGTTTATTGCGTTGCCATCGGTATCAACAAAGGCCTTATCAAGTATGAAGCAGACGGAACCTTTAACGGATTCGTAGGTGCTACCCGAGTTGTTTTCGATTTCAAGATGTATCTTATGAAGAAGATCGCAACTCAGGAGCAGTTAAACAAGATGGAAGCTTTCGTTCCTACGGAGTACGATAATCTTTACATGGATAAAGAAGGTTTCATATATGCTTGTACCGGTAACGTTGAAGCTGAAGACCTTAAAGCGGGAGATGCCGATTCCATCAGAAGGATCAATCCTCTCGGTGACGATATCCTCATAAGAAACGGTGTTTACTATGACGGTGAATTCCCAGTATACGGAGATCTTTATATGGGTAACGGCGGCGGTTATTCGGGACCTTCAAAGTTTGCGGATGTTACCGTATTTGACAATGACGCATATGTCTGCCTCGACAGAAACAGAGGACGTCTGTTTGCTTACGACGATCAGGGAAGAATGATCTGCGTATTCGGCGGTGCCGGCAATATGGACGGTTACTTCAGAAATCCTCTTTCTTTGGAGCATATGGATTATGACCTTATCGTTGTGGATCAGCTTGACTGCACGATTACATTGTTCACGCTTACCGATTTCGGACAGCTTGTATTCGATGCAATGGACCAGTTTGATAACGGTGAATATGCTAAGTCCGGTAAGACATGGCGTGAGGTTATGAAATATAACGGCAACTACGACCTCGCCTATATAGGTCTCGGACGTGCCTATTTAAGACAGAAGGATTACGACAATGCAATGGAATACTTCGAACTTAAATATGACGCCGAAAATTATTCCAAAGCTTACAAAAAGCATCGTAAGGAATTTGTAGAAGATCACATTGTTTTGATAGTTATCATATTGCTTGCACTTTTCCTTATACCTTTGGGTATCGGAAGAGTTAAGCTCATTAAGTATCAGATTCAGATCTCGGATGCATTCAAATATAACAATTAACGGAGAAACGGCATGTTTGCAGCATTGAAAAGCAAAGAAAATTGGCAGAGATATTTTAAGAGTTTAAAGTTCTCACTTTACTGTCTGACCCATCCCATCGACGGATTTTGGGATCTGACACATGAAAAGAGAGGCTCATATTCGGCGGCTACGACAATTTTGGTTTTGGCCATCGCCGCATATGTAATCAGATTAAGATATACCAGTTTCATCTTTATTCAGGTATATTGGGAAGATCTTAATATCTTCATGTATATAGCCAGTGTTTTGTTACCCTTTATGCTTTTTGTTGTAGGCAACTGGGCACTTACTACACTGTTTGACGGCAAAGGTCGACTTGGGCAGGTTTATATTGCAACATGTTATGCGATCACGCCTTATCCCCTCATCCAGTTCCCCTTGATGTTTTTAAGTAACTTCATCACTGTCGATGAAAGTGAGTTTTATACGGCGATGTATGTGATCTCTCTTATATGGGTTCTTTTCATTGGAATCCTGGGAATGAGTCAGGTCCATGAATACGGGTTCGGAAAGAACATTCTGTTCCTTATCGCCACGGTATTCGCAATGCTCGTTATGATATTCTTACTGATGCTTTTCTTCAGTATGGTTTCGCAGGGCGTGGCTTACTTTATATCATTAACAAAAGAAATGTTGTATCGACTGTAATATAACGGATACGAAAGAGGATCAGTATGAGCAAATTAAATCCAATGAGCGAAGAAAGAAAGCGCGAGATAAAGAGAGCGATCATCAAGGAACTTAAGGGAATGATCTTCCCGGCAGTTTTACTTGGAATAATCGCTGCGATGATCGTTTTCGTAATTACATACCAGAACAGACCTACTGAAGAGGAAGTCATAGAAGTAAGAACTTTCGCCGGCGATGAAACACCGATCACGCTTGAAAATGACAACATCAAGTTCGTGATGGATCCTCTTACCACACATTTTGACTTAACGGTTAAGTCAAGCGGTAAGGTCTGGCATTCGACGGCCATAGGCGGTGAAGACGATACGATTGCCGTTGCCGAGGAAAAGTCAAAGCTTTCTTCGGATTATCTGCTTACATACGGTAATGAGGCAGGTCTTGACGTTACGCTCGATACAAATATGTACAGTACCCAGAACGGTGTTTACGAGATAGAGCAGGGCGATGATTATGTAAAGATATTATATTCCATAGGAAAAATATCCAAGGAATATATCTTCCCGCTTGCCATCACTGTCGACAATTATAATGCTTTGATGGAAAATCTTAACAACACCGACAGATCTACCGTTAAAGGATTTTACAAAGAATATGACATCAACAAACTCGGTAAGAAGGATAACAAGGAAGAACTCTTACAGAACTATCCCCTTCTTGCAACCGAGAAACTGTTCATATTACGTGACCCCGACAGCTTAAAAGAATCCAAAAAGAAGATGCTTCAGAACTTCTTTGAAAAAGCAGGTTATACCTACGAGGATTTCTTAAGAGATAAAGAAGTTAACCAAAGAGAAGGAGTCAACACCGCTCCCGTATTTAATATGACGGTTATCTACAGACTTGACGGGGATGACCTGCTGGTTGAGGTTCCTTTGGGTGAAATTGAAGGAAAGACGGAATATCCTATTTCAAAGATATCGCTTCTTCCTTATTTCGGAGCCGGTGGCAAAGATGACGAAGGTTATATGCTTGTCCCCGAAGGCGGCGGTTCGATAATCAACTTCAATAACGGCAAGAGCAAGCAGAACATTTATTACGCAAATGTATACGGCTGGGACAGAGCTCTTGAGCGTAAGGACGTCGTTCACTCCACTCAGGCCAATTTAAATGTTTACGGAATTTCGGAAGGAAACGATTCTTTCCTGTGCATAATTGAAAAAGGCTCTTCATATGCAGCTGTAACCGCCGATGTTGCCGGCCGTAACAACAGTTACAACCATGTATGCGCCGAGTATACAATGCAGGCTCGTGAAAAATACGACCTTGGCGGTAACGCCAACAAGGATATGTATGTATATCTTGAAGAACTTCCCGCGGACGAGAGCATAGTTCAGAGATATTCATTTATCGATTCCGGAAGTTACGTGGATATGGCTCACGATTACAGAGCATATCTTGCAAAGAACTATCCCGAACTTGTCGTACCCAACGACGATGCTTCAACTCCCGTAGCTGTTGAAATAGTCGGTGCGGTTGACAAGAAAAAGCAGATATTCGGTGTTCCCGTTTCAAGACCTCTTCCTTTAACGACGTATAAAGAGGCTGAGGGACTTATCGAGACACTCACATCGGACGGTATAGACAATCTTTCCGTTAAATATACCGGATGGTGCAACGGAGGAGTAAGGCAGAAGGTTCTTACAAGCGCAAGACCCATTCATTCGCTCGGCAGCAAGAAAGATATTCAGAACCTTGCGGCAAAAGCCAATGAACTCGGCGTTGATCTTTACTTTGACGGTATTACCGAATATGCATTTGAGAGCAATATCTTTAACGGATTTTTCTCTTATACAGACGCAGCAAAGTTCTTAAGCCGTAAGCGTGCGGAACTTTACGAATACAGTGCGATCACATATGTGGCAAGAGACGGATTCAAAAACTACTTCCTGCTTCATCCCGATCGTATCGCAAAATATGCGAACAAGCTTACAACAACCGCAAAGAGCTACAACGCTAACGCTTCGTTCCAGGATATAGGACGTGATCTTTCATCGGACTTTTACAGAAAGAACTATACTTCGCGTGAAGAAGCAATGAACCAGCAGGTTGCGGAACTTAAGAATGCAAAGGATAACGGCGTAAAGGTAATGATAAATTCCGGAAATGCTTATGCGGTTCCTTATGCGGATTTTGTTACCGAAGTGGAGTTAAAGGGAAGCGAATATACCATACTTGACGGCGGCGTTCCTTTTTACCAGATAGCCGTTCACGGATACGTCAATTATGCGGGCATGCCCATCAACATAAGCGGAAACGATATTGAAGAAGTGCTTTATGCGGCAGAATACGGCGCAGGTCTTTCATTTACTGTTATGGATGAATCATCCTTTACACTTCAGAAGACTTTGTATCCTGAGTATTACGGTTCCGATTTCTCGCTTTGGCACGACAGAATGCTCGAGATCTACAATGAATATAACGAGCGTCTCGGTCATACATTTAATCAGGAGATCACAGGTCATGAAATGCTGACCGAAGATGTTACCGTAACGGTTTACGAGGACGGCACCAGAACATATGTAAACTATGGATATGCCGATTATCAGGTTGACGGCATCACGGTTCCGGCCAGAGATTATTATGTGGTTAAGTAATAACGGCTTATGCTATAAAGCCTATTTGGAAAGGTAATGTATTCAATGAAGAAAGAAAAAAAGGACGAAAGTCTTAAGAAGAGAGACAAAAAGTACTCCGGTCTTCAAAAGAGAAAAGCCATAGCGGGATAT
>CAMPBP010000007.1 GCA_946639085.1 uncultured Lachnospiraceae bacterium | reverse complement strand
TAACGGCGTTGAATTTGTTTCATCGGAAGAATTATTGGAAGTTCTTATTAATAGTATGTCTGATGAAATGAAGGCTACATTGGCAGGAAGGCGACCAACATTTGAATTGTGCATGACTAATATTGCTTCAAGTAATGAAGAAACAGAGACAATTAGTTCTTATGCTAATTCCATGGGCTATAATGTCGGTAACTATTTTGATATTTCCTTATTGGTTAAAATTGATGGACAGAATATTGGTAATATTTCAACTACAGTTGGTGCTATCCCTATGACTGTTGCTGTTCCGGGCAGTATTCAAAAAGAAGGAAGAACATTCTTTGTATTAAGAAATCATAATGGTGTCATTTCGGAAGTAGGAAGAGGTACGGGGACTCAAATACCGATAGATACAAATGAGTTTTCAACATATGCTATTGTTTATACGGATTCGTTGGCATATGTGGGGACGGTAAACGAAGCAAACAACGATTATCTAATTGAACTAGAAGAAAGAATAAAGGAAGCAATAGAAGAAGGCGGAGAGCATATAATTGATTGGGATAAGGGGAATGCATTGCCACTATCGATTTTGCAAGATTTGAAGGCCAATCCAAAGATCACTTTAAACTTTTCATATAAGTATGAAGGAAAAGAATATAAGGTAATTATTTCTGGCAATAATGTGATTCTTGATGATTCTATTCCCTGGTATGGACCATTATGGTTGGCAGCACATTATCCTTCCAAAGTATCGGGAAGTGTGACAACAAGCACTCAATCTTCCGCTTCCGGAGGAATATATATTGTAAAATCCGGAGATACGATGTGGGTTATTTCGCGTAAAGTCGGAAAGAGTTTGGCTCAGCTTAAGTCTTCTAATCCACATATAAAAGATATAAATAAGATTTATGTTGGTGAACAGATAAAGTATTAGTTTTACTATAAGGAAAATAACACGCAAGAGTTATTCATTGATTTTCAAATGGCAGATCCCCATTGCGATAAAGCAATGGGGATTTATTGTGTAATGAGGAAGTGCTTTTGACACGCAAAAATCAAGTGTTTACACGACTTCCGAGGCTTATTTCCGTTTTGGCTCACGAATAATTCTCTGTTTTGCACAATTGTTTCTTTATGCATCTTTATATAATCTTATTGCTGAGAAATCTAAACAAATCTAAGGGAAGAGTCTTTGGCATAATCTGTCATTTCCATGGTTACAGTTTCCATGACAATCAGCAAGCGATAACAAATATGATATTGACTAGGCAATAGCAAATCTGTTATTATCAGAAAGGAATACAAAGTATGTACAGTATTGAGATATACGAAGATGAACGCGGATTTAGCGATATTGCTGAGTTTATGCGAGATTTGAGGAACAGATCCAAAACGAGTAAAGATGCACGTATCAATTTCAATAAAGTGGTTGCTTACATTGATGTTTTAGAAGAATTGGGGACTCGGGTGGGAGAGCCGGTTACAAAGCATTTAGGCGGCGAAATATGGGAATTGCGTCCTTTAAGCAATCGCATTCTGTATGCATATTATAAAGACAATACATTTATACTGCTTCACCATTTCATAAAAAAGACAAATAAAACGCCAAAAGCAGAGATAAGCAAGGCCATAAGAGAGTTAGAAGATTACAGACGGAGGCATGAAGCATGAGTACATGGAAAGAGTTAAGGAATGATCTCAATATTAATCCGGAAGAGGAGAGCATTATTCAATTGGAGAAGGAACTCATAAAAACAATGGTATCTATTCGTGAAGAGCAGGGATTGTCCCAGGCGGGGCTGGCAGCAAAATGCAATGTTAAGCAGCCGGTGATAGCACGTATGGAAAAAGCGGTTCATTCGCCACAGATAGACAGTATCCTCAAGGTATTGGTGCCATTGGGATACAAGTTACAGATAGTACCGTTGGAAGGAGTACAATATAAATAGCATTTTATTCACTTTATCCGTTTGACGTGGCAAAGTATTGATGATATTATTAGAAAATGCACAATAATGTGTAAGATTCAGATAAGGAAGTAATAAAGTGGAACGTAAATTAATGCTTGGAAATGCGGCCATCGCAAGAGGCGCATATGAAGCCGGATGTAAGGTGAGCGCTGCCTATCCCGGCACACCCAGCACAGAGATCAGCGAAAATTTGGTTAATTATCCCGAGATCTACTGCGAATGGTCACCCAATGAGAAGGTGGCTTGCGAAGTGGCTATCGGTGCTTCGATGAGCGGAGTAAGAAGTATGTGCAGTATGAAGCACGTAGGTCTTAACGTTGCATCGGATCCTTTATATACCGCATCTTACATCGGAGTGAACGGCGGTATGGTACTTGTTGTTGCGGACGATCCCGGTCTTTACTCTTCTCAGAATGAGCAGGATACGAGAATGATAGGACGTGCTTCAATGACACCTGTTATTGAACCTTCGGATTCTCAGGAAGCAAAGGATTATATCAAACTTGCCTTTGAACTTTCGGAAAAGTACGATACACCCATCATCATGCGTACAACGACAAGACTCGGTCATTCACAGGGACTTGTGACTTTGGAAGACAGAGTTGAGCCTGCTGACAAGCCTTATGAGCGTAATGCGGCAAAGAACGTTATGATGCCGGGCATGGCCAAGCAAAGACATATATATGTTGAGAAGCGTCTTAAACAGATGAGCGAAGATGCTAATACCATGGCGATCAACAGAGTGGAAAAGGGCGATAACAAGATCGGCTTTATCACAAGCGGTATCGCTTATCAGTATGTTAAGGAAGTTTGCCCCGACGCAAGCGTTCTTAAGCTCGGACTTGTTCATCCGTTGCCTAAGAAGCTTATTAAGGATTTTGCGGCTTCGGTTGAAAAACTTTATATATTTGAAGAACTTGAGCCCGTTATTGAAGAGCAGGTAAAGGCTCTCGGCATAGAGTGCATAGGAAAAGAGGCATTCACGGTTCAGGGCGAGTACAGTGCCAACATGTTAAGGAAGGTTCTTTTTGGTACAGAACCCAAGGTAAAAGCGGAAGAAGTTCCCGCAAGACCGCCCATTCTTTGTCCCGGCTGCCCTCACAGAAGCGTATATACCGCACTTAAGACTCTTAAGATACATGCTGCGGGCGATATCGGATGCTATACCCTCGGTGCCGTTGCACCTCTTAATGTAGTTGATACCGCAGTTTGTATGGGTTCTTCAATCTCCACTCTTCACGGAATGGAGAAGGCAAAAGGCAGAGAATTCATTAAGGATTGGGTTGCCGTTATAGGTGATTCGACTTTTCTTCATACAGGTGTGAATTCACTTATGAACATGGTCTACAACAAGGCTACCGGCACGGTCATGATACTCGACAATTCAACGACGGGTATGACCGGCCATCAGGATCACGCCGCTACGGGTAAGACTTTGATGGGCGAGCCCACTTATGCGATAGATATCTACAATCTTTGCAAGTCCATGGGCATTGACAACGTTGTTGAAGTGGATTCGTACGATCAGGAAGCTCTTACAAAGGTCATTAAAGAAGAAGTTAACCGCGAAGCGGTAAGCGTTATCATTTGCAAGGCTCCCTGCGCACTTCTTAAGGGACTTAAGTTCCCCAATGTTTGCAAGCCTTTAAGTGATAAGTGCAAGAAGTGCGGCGCATGCTTAAGACCCGGATGTCCCGCGCTTACCAAGAATGAAGACGGCACCGTTTCAATCGATATGACGATGTGTAACGGTTGCGGACTTTGCATGCAGATGTGTAAGTTCGGCGCCATCGAGAAAGTTGCGAGGTGATGGCAATGGAGACTAAAAATATCATGATCGTCGGCGTAGGCGGACAGGGAACACTTCTTACCAGCAGAATACTCGGTTCCATCATGCTTACTGCAGGATACGACGTAAAACTTTCAGAAGTTCACGGTATGGCTCAAAGAGGCGGATCGGTAGTAACCTTCGTTCGTTACGGCGAAAAGGTTGCGGAGCCTATCGTTGAAGAAGGACAGGCTGACGTGCTCATAGCTTTCGAAAGACTCGAGGCAATGAGATATGTTCAGTATCTTAAAGAAGACGGTGTACTTATAGTGAACGATCAAAGGATCGATCCCATGCCCGTAGTTACGGGTGCGGCACAGTACCCCGAGAACATCATCGAGAACCTTTCAAAAAAATATAAGGTTTATTCGATAGATGCCCAAAGCGAAGCGCTTAAGATGGGCAATCCGAAAGTATTTAACATCATAGTGCTGGGAATGGCCGCTAAGCATATGAACTTCAAAAAGGAAGAATGGCTTGACGTTATCGAAAAGACCGTTCCTCCCAAAACTATCGATATCAATAAACAGGCTTTCATCAAAGGATTCGACTTTTAGGTCCCGGGTAGGGATTTAAAAGGGATTCCTTACCCGGGTTACCATTGTCCCGCAAACAATTAACCCAGGAAAGAAAGCGAGAATATAATCATGAATAAAATATGGAATGAAGCAAAAGAATGCATGTCAAGGGACGAAATGAGCGTCCTTCAGGGAAAGAGACTTGTTAAGGCAGTTAATTACGTTTATCACAACGTAGAGTTCTATCGTAAAAGAATGCAGGAAGCAGGACTTGAACCCGGAGACATCAGAGGACTTGAGGATCTTACAAAACTTCCTTATACAACGAAAAACGACTTAAGAGATACTTATCCCTTCGGTCTTTTCGCAGCCCCTCAGTCTGAGATAGTACGTATTCATGCTTCCAGCGGAACAACGGGAAAAGCTACCGTTGTAGGTTATACAAGAAGAGATATCGACGTTTGGTCCGAATGTGTATCCCGTGCCCTTACAATGTGCGGCATCGGAAAGAATGATATCGTACAGGTTGCATACGGATACGGACTTTTCACAGGCGGTCTCGGCGCTCACTACGGTGTTGAGAATACCGGAGCTACCGTAGTTCCCATGTCAACAGGAAACACCAAGAAACTTATTACGATGATGAAGGATTTCGGCGTAACCGGAATCATGTGTACACCTTCGTATCTTCTTCATATCGCAGAGACGATCATTGAAGGAGGCGACCTCGATAAGATCAAACTTAAAGCTGCGGTTTGCGGCGCTGAGCCCTGGACCGAGAAGATGAGACAACAGATCGAGGAAAAACTTCACTTACATTGTCACGATATTTACGGCCTTTCAGAGATCATGGGACCCGGTGTGGCTTGCGACTGTGAATTCCATAAAGGTCTTCATATTCAGGAAGATCACTTCTTACCCGAGATCATCTCGGCAGATACACTTACTCCCGTTGCGGACGGAGAAGAAGGTGAACTTGTATTCACCACACTTACAAAGGAAGGCATTCCGCTTATCCGTTACCGTACAAAGGACCTTACAAGCATCGACAGAACTCCCTGCGAATGCGGTCGTACAACGGCTCGTATCTCAAGATTCAGAGGACGTTCCGACGATATGCTCATCATCCGCGGCGTAAATGTATTCCCTTCACAGATAGAAGCAGCGCTTCTTGAAGTAAGCGAAACACTTCCTCATTACATGATCATTGTAGATCGTGTGAACAACCTTGATACAGTTGAAGTTCAGGTAGAAGTTGAAGAGAGATTCTTCTCCGATGAGATCAAGGAACTTGAAAAACTCACAAAGAAGATTGAGAGCATCCTTAAGCAGGCTATCGGCATCGCTGTAAAGGTTAAACTTGTTGAGCCCAAGACGCTTGACCGCCATGAAGGCAAGAGCGTTCACGTAATAGACAACAGAGTATTTGACTAAAGGAGGATATGTATATGTTGATCAAACAGGTATCGGTTTTTCTTGAAAACAGCGCAGGACGTTTGCAGTCAGTACTTGAAGTAATCAAGGAAGAAAACATTAACATTGTATCCTTAAGTCTTGCAGATTCCAGCGATTACGGCGTTCTTCGTATGATCGTCGCAGACGCTGAGCGCGCAAAAGACGCTCTTAAAAAGGCAGGAATATCCGCACATCTTACCGATGTGCTTGCCATCAAGCTTCCTCACACCGTAGGATCTTTGCAGAATGTTGTTAAGACGATCTCAGATGCAGGCATTTCGATAGAGAACATGTACGCCCTTTCCACAAAGGACGCCAACGCATGTATCGTTATCAAGCCCGCTGACAAAGAAGCTGCCATAAGCGCAGTTAAGACGCTTGATCTTGACTTTGTTACAGACGAGGAAGTTAAAGCGTTTTAAAGAGTAATTGAAACTGATAAGGCCGTACAACAATTGTTGTATGGCCTTATTTTTTGTTGACATGCGGAATGATGAGTGCTATCTTCTCCATAGAATGAATATTCATTCAGTCAAAAAAGGAGAGCATAATGCCAAAAACAGAAGAGCAATACAAAAAGATGAGAGAGGACATGCGAAGTAAGATACTCGAGAAATCTTCTCTGTATTTCGCAAAAAACGGATTCGGAGATACTAAGATAGGGGATCTGGCCAAATATATCGGGATCGGTCAGGGCACCATGTATATGTATTTTAAGTCCAAGGAAGAACTGTTTGATGAGATAAGGAAGAGCGCAGAGAACTCGGAAGAAATCAAAGGACTTATGGTGCTTTCAAAGATGCCTCTTCCCGCCAAGAAAAAGATCGAGAAGATATCCTCCGAAGTCGTGAAAAGGCTTGCGGTCGATGATCGGTATGCGGTTAAGATCACCATTCTTACCCAGTTGATGCTGGAGCAGGAAAAGGGGTTATATTCTAACGATCTGTATAAGGCTATGGAAAAGATCATAAAGCAAGGGCAAAAAGAGGGGACCGTAGTGGAGGGAGATTCTTTGTATCTTGCCGATCTTTATTGGGGAACCGTTTATCTGTATGCTCTGAAAAAATTGTTTGTGGCTGATTATAAGCAGGTGAAAGAGGAAACACTGCTTCGATTACTGGAGGTTTAAAATGAAAAGAATTGCATTAGTGACGGGTGCTACAGGCGGTATAGGGGAAGAATTTGTAAGCCGGATCGAAGAGACTGAGGAAGTTGACGAAATCTGGGCCGTAGGAAGAAACAGAGAGAAACTTGAAAATCTTTGTAAAGATCATGGAAAGGTACGGGCGGTTGAAGCAGACCTTGCAAACGACGGGGTTGAATGTATAAAGAAAAAACTTTCGTCTGAAGAAGTTGACGTTAAGATACTTGTAAATAACGCCGGCGTGGCATACATGGGTCTTTTCGAAAACATGAAACCTGAAGAGATCGATAAGTTCATAAAGGTCAATTGCACCGTTCCGGCAGAACTTATTTCCGTAACTTTGCCTTATATGAACAGGGGAGCGAGGATCATTAATATCTCCTCCGCTTCATCTTTTCAACCAAATCCCTACCTTAGTCTTTATTCTTCGAGCAAAGTATTTTTACGAAATCTGTCCAGGGCGATAAATGTTGAATTGAAGGAAAAAGGCATCACATCAACAGCCGTATGTCCCGGATTTGTGGACACCGGGATGCTTCCCGAAACCAAAGACGGAAAGAAGATAAGATATGCGGGACTTATATCGGCAAGAAAGGTTGTAAAGCTTGCGCTTCATGACAGCAAAAAAGGAAAAGACATGTCGGTGCCGGGCTTTCCTGCAAAATATTTCAGGTGTTATTCAAAAATTACGCCTACAAGCATAGTTATGAAACAGTGGTGTTTAGGAGTGAAAAAGTATTTATGAGATATCCGATCAAATATGAAAGACAGGAATTGTTCGATGTTAACATGATCATCACCATGATCTTTAAGATCGATAAAGAGTTTTCCGAACCGGCGATCAAGGGTGCTTTTGATAAGGCGGTGGGTGTCAATGAGATACTGAATACGGCCATTAAGATCGAGGAGGACGGCTCGGCTTTTTATGAAGGACCCGTTGAACCGGGGTCGTCCATAACCGTAACGGAAGGTGACTTTGAAACCATAAGGAAAGCGGAGGAAAAGATACGTTTTCGATTGGAAGAAGGGGAATATATAAGGGCCTTCGCAAAGCCCGAAGGAGGTAAAACCCGGATCATGTTGCTCATTCATCATATGGCTGGTGACGGAGAGTCTTCTTTATACTTTATTGAAGATTTCCTGACATTTCTGTCCGGTGGTGAGAAGCAGTTTAAAAAGATAAGAACGATTGAGACAAAACCTTTCGTTTCCCCTAAACTTAAGGCATTTTTGAGCAACGCCGTATCGAAAAGCTACAATAGAAAGTGGTGTGACAAGGTCTTTACTTTTGAAGACATGCAAAAAGCCTACGACAATTATTGGAAGGATAAGACCACCGAAATCGAGATCGAGATCATTGAAAAGGATGAGATGGATGAGATACTTTCCGAGTGCAGAAAGGTGGGAGCCAAGTTTACCGCTTACCTTACCGCAAAGCTCATAAAGGAAGATGCCGGAGTAAAAGAGATCGGTTATGCCGTAAACTACAGACATGACGGCAACCGATCCATGGGAAATCAGGCTTCGGGTATTTCCATAAAGCATAAATATAACGGTTCCAAGAGCATTTATGAAAATGCCGCGGCTATTCAAAAGGAATTTTCAAAGCGCATGGAAGAGGATAAAGAAGCCTCTTACGTTTTGAATTTCATGTCAAGTCTTAAGCCGACTTTGGTGGATGCCGTAAATCTGATCCCTTCGGGGCTGTACGATGATAAAGTCGCCGACAGTCTTGCGGGTATAATGGGTTTTAAAGGAAAGACCAGCGATTACAGCGTAACAAACCTGACCAAAGCCGATATCCCCTCAGTTTACGGAGACTTCAAAATAGAAGAATTGATGTTTGCAGGGCCGGTTGTTTCTTACTGTAAAAACGTCATCAGTGTGGTAACATGTAACAACAAGACAGTGATTGCAACCCATCGCATAAGAAATTTGTAGGTCATTTGTAAGATTTAAGTTTAAACGTCGTGTATAAGGATGGAAGGAGGTACAACCGATGACTGATGAAAATATCGTCCGTCTGTATTGGGACAGAAACGAACAGGCCATTACGGAATCATCAGGCAAATACGGGGCTTATTGTCATTCCATCGCGAAAAACATTTTGTTCGACCAATCCGACGCAGAAGAGTGCGTCAACGACACGTGGCTTCATGCATGGAACGCAATGCCGCCCGATAAGCCAAACGTATTGTCGACATTTCTCGGAAAGATAACACGCAACATATCTTTCGATCTTTATAAAAGACTTCATCGCGAAAAGCGCGGAGGAAGAAATATCGATCTTGTGCTTGATGAGCTCTCCGAGATCGTGTCCGGGAAAGACGATGTCGAAAATCACTTTGAGGAAGAAGAGTTAAAGAGAGAGATAAACGAATTCCTCAAAGGTGAGACCGATGAAAGAAGGCGAATGTTTGTCTTAAGATATTGGTACGCAGACAGTGTAATCGACATCGCAAAACGTTTCGAGACGGGCGAAAACAATGTTTCGGTTACGCTTAACCGAATGAGAAACAAACTTAAATCTTATCTTACCGAAAGGGGTTATGACCTATGAAAAAAGAAGAACTGTTTGAAGTCTTGGGTGATATAGACGACAAATATATTAATGAAGCGAGAAAAAGCAATCCGGGTAAAAAGAAAACGATACTCAGATGGACATCACTTGTCGCTTGTGCGGCAATACTCATAAGCGCTGTGTTCGTGACTCCGCTTCTTACAAAGAAACCTGCCGGCACGCAGCCGGATTATCCTAAGGGAGTCGTTGCCATGGCGGCGGTTTATCCCAAGGCCGTCGGAGTCGGTATGACTGCCGAAGAGTTTTTGGAAAGTGATGAAAGTTACACATGGTGGACCGAGTTAAGAGATCGCATCAATAAGGCTTACGGTCTATCCTATGACATGGAAGACTATAACCTTGAACTTATGTCGAATGTTCTCGTTTCCGATAACGAAAACACGGTATGTTCTCCCCTTAACACTTATATCGCTTTCTCGATGCTTGCGGAGATCACCGAGGGTAACTCAAGAAAACAGATACTTGATATGCTGGGCTGTAACGATATTCAGGAGCTTAGAAAGACCAATAAGCTGTTGTGGGAGAGTAACTATGCCGACACCCCCGTGTTTAAGAGCGTTCTTGCAAACTCTCTTTGGATGAACGAAGACATTGCATACAACAAGGATACGATAAAGACGCTTACAGACAGTTACTATGCGTCTGCATTCAGCGGACGCCCGGGTTCAAAAGAGTATAGCGAAGCTTTGCGCATGTGGACGAATTACAATACGGGAGATCTTTTGAAAGATTATACCGAAGGCATGGAGATCAAAGAAGATACCGTAATGGAGCTCGTTTCTACGATCTACTTTAAGGCTGCATGGAGCAACTTCTTTAATAAGTCCCTTACGCAAAAAGAAACATTCCACGGCGTAAACGGCGATACCACGGTGGATATGATGCACAGCAGTGAATTGACAACATACTATTCAACCGATCTTTTTGATGCATTTGCCCTGGATATGACCGACGCCGGTTCAATGTACTTTTACCTTCCTAAGGAAGGTGTCGATGTAAATGAGCTTGCTTCGGACGAAGAAGTGCTTAAGGTGTTGCACCATGAATATGCAAGCAATAATCCCGACAAAGCTACAGATGCTTTTGTAAACATGAGCGTTCCGAAGTTTAACGTATCCGCACAAACGGAACTTATCGAGACGCTGACAAAGATGGGCGTGACCGATGTTTTTGATGATTCAGTCGCAGATTTCTCACCTCTTACAAAGGAGGATCGCGATCTTTTCCTGTCTAAAGTCGATCATGCGGCAATCGTTGAGATCGATGAGGACGGTGTTACGGGAGCCGCATACACGGACATGGCTATAACCGAAGGAGCCTATATAGTCGATCTGAACGTGGATATCGTGTTGGACAGACCCTTCATGTTCATTGTAAAAGCAGAAGACGGTTCGGTACTGTTCTCCGGAATAGTAAGAAATATTGAATAACGGTACAAAGAAACCTGTACACAGATATAAAAAAGGAGGCAGCCCTGTGGGGTGCCTCCTCTTTGATTACTTTATCTTTAATGTCTTTAAATACTCTTTGTGCTCATCGCTTACGCGGAAGCTCTCACATGCCTTTTGGATCGCTTTGTTGTGGGTCCAGGGATCGAGTTCTTTTCGCTCTATTACCTTTACACTCTCATCGTATTGCTTGGCCAAAGCGGTGGCAAAGTACCATGCGACCATCATCTTAAGGTAATAGTCATCGCCTTTCTTTGAAGCGACCCATGAAAGGTACTCAGGCTTAAAATCGTCGCCGAGAAATTCGTTCATGAGTATGCGCATGCCGTAACGGGAAGTATAGACATGATCGGAATCAATCCACTTTTTTACAAGGGGAAGTACCTTTTCATGGTTCTTTTTGAAGATCCCGGGGGAAGATTGATCGCATACCGGCCAGCAGTCGATGTAAGGAAAGAATGCTTCCAGTCCTTTAACACATTCGTCAAAATCTTTTATCATCGACAATATGAAAATGTGAACGAGATTTTCCTCATAGTATTTGTGAGGAACATCTTTTAAGAAGTCTTTGGTGGACTCTTCTTTGGCAAATTCTTTCGCTATCTTTTTCATGTCGGGCGTACGGACGCCGATGATCGTTTCCTTTTTGATATTGGGAACGAGTTTCGACTGAAAGTCGCGGTATTTGGGGTCTTCAAACGTAAAAAGCTTTTCTCTGATGGTCATGTGGGTTTATCCTTTTTATCAATCTTTATTCATAAATGCTTTGATGATACCGAAAACAGCAGCATAAAGGACACCTGCTATGGGGAAGATGATTCCTGCCCAATCCCATTTGCCTTTTCCAAGTCCGCAGATAAGGAATACGACTACAACGATGCACCAATATGAACCGGTAAGTCTTTCGAGTACCTTGTTGGCTTTCTTGTGTTCGATATTGTTTCTTCCTTCCTCAAGCAGGGAAGTATATGAACCGTCGATCCTTGCAACGTAAAGAGACAATCCCACGCCTATAGCCACAAAGATGAGGATGAGGCATACAAAACATATGATCACGAAGCCATCCGCCTCAAGAAGTGCGCTTGTGATAACGCCTATAGGGCTCAATACAAAGGAGAGTACTGCGATGGAAGTCAAAAGAGTCTTTTTGGGAGCAAAAGCGTTGCTCTTTTCTTTGACCATACCGTCTACACCGTAAAGCGTTTCAAAAGGTTGTTCTTTAATAAACGTAAATTCTTTTTCTTTGGCTTCGACAGTGATCCACAAAACGATTCCGATCGCTACGGCAAGAAAAAGGAATAACAGACCGATAAGTACGGCGCTTGTAACTGAGAACGTTTCGGGAGACGTAGCTGCCAAGCCCGAAAAGAATAACAGTACAACAGGGGACAACACAAAAAGAACAGTTGCTATTATTGCTGTGGGAGTGTTGTTTTTGATCGTTTTTAAATATCTGTCTGCGTCTTCCAAGGAAACTTTCTTTACATTTACATATTCGGGATCGATGGATTCGGCGGGAACGCTTGTGGTATCCGCTTCGATCTCATCTTTTAATAAGTAATCTGTGGAAACGTTAAAGATGTTGGCCATCTGAATGATCCTGTTAAGATCGGGAACAGCCTGTGCACTTTCCCATTTTGAAACCGACTGTCTGGAAACCGAGAGCATCTGAGCCAGTTCTTCCTGTGACCAACCGTTTTTCTTTCTTTCATTGATAATTTTGTCTGCAAGTATCATTTTTTATCCTTTCTCGGGAAAACCCGTCTGAAAAATTGTTCAGGCAAGTTCAATTTAAGTTTAATCGCTTGCCATATGTTTTACAAGTCGATCATACTTTTTGGGTGGGTTGCATACCACCAATCCGCCCTTTCAATTTGTCAACCGACGGTTTACATTTGCACAAAATGAACCAAGGGGACGGTGGTGTTGGTTCATTTATAAAATGGACCAACACCACCGTCCCCTTGGTTCATTTTATAAATTTTTTATCGTTTTTCGATAAATAATTGTTGACAAACGAATCTAAGCCGATTATATTAGTTATCGATAAACGATAAATAATTATCGAGGAGAGAAATATGAAAAACTTTTGTACCAAACATAAAAAAGGATTGATCGCATTGGTAATAGTTGCCGTGTTGGTTGTAGCACTTGGTTTCTATATCAAGAAGGTCATGAAGCAGGCACAGGATCTTCTGGCGAGCATGCAGGAACAGACCGCAATCGCCGAAGACAGAGATCTTTCAAATGTTGTTGCGGCTGTAGGCTCAATTTCCAGTGTATCCTCAGAGCAGCCCATCGCCAACGTTATGAACAACAAAGTAGAAAAGATAACGGTAAACGTAGGCGACAGAGTAAATGAAGGAGACCTGATATGCGTTTTGAGTTCGGATGACCTGGTGGCAGATCTTGAAGATGCCAACAGAACTCTTAAGAATACTAAGTCCAGCACCAATATCTCGGTAAGATCTGCAAGCCGTACGCTTTCGGAAGTTCAGACAGACGTCGCTATCAATAAAGAAAGAAATGACAAGAAACTTTCCGATTCCAAGAAGAAAGTTGAAGATTATGAGAATCTCAAGAATCAGTCCGGGGATATGTACGCAAACGCCATAGCTGAAGCGGGTAAATACGAAAAACTCGTAAAAGAGGCTCAGAAGAAGGTCGACGACCTTACAAAGGCACTTGCCACCACCGATGTATCAGGCGGAGAACTTGTTGACGCAAACGTTGAACTTACCGCCGCAAGAAAAGAGCTCGAGACTCTTTCTGCAGCATATTCCGCAGCACAGTCCGCAGCTTCTCAGCATCTGGCAAATTACAATTCCTTGGTTACCACAATAAACGAACTTGAAGGTTCTTACGATACCATCAAGCAGTCCAACGAAGATGCCGCAAGAAGCGCCGAATCCAAGATCGCATCAAGCAAAGACAGCGTTTCAACGGCCAACATTTCAAAAGACAATTCTCTTATGACAGCGGAGAAGAGTGTTGAGAATCTTGAAAAGCAGATCGAAGCTTGTAACGTATATTCACCGATCTCGGGTGTCGTAACAAAGATACTGGTCAATGAAGGCGATAAGTATGCCGGTTCGGCAATTATGCTCATCGAAGATGTTTCTTCATACGAAATTGTCACAATGATCGACGAGTATGACATCAGCAAGATCGAAGTCGGTCAGAAAGCAGTTATCAAGACAAACGGTACGGGCGACGAGATCCTTGACGGACACGTTAAATCCGTAAGCCCCAGAAGCGAGAGCACAAACGGCGCTGTTTCATATAAGGTTGTTGTTGCGGTTGATACAAAGAACGACAATTTGAGGCTTGATATGACCGCAAAGTTAAGCATCATCATAAATGAAAAGAAGAACGTTCTGACCGTTCCTTACGAAGCGGTACAGTACGATACCGACGGCATTTCTTATGTAGAAGTGAAAAAAGAAGACGGTACGTATGAAAGAGAAGATGTGACGACGGGTATTGCCAACGACTTCTATATCGAGATAACGGCTGGCAACATAAAAGAAGGAACCGAGATAAAAGTACCGAGAGATCCGAGTGATGCACTGGATCTTAACTCGATGATGATAGCGGTTGATGACGGCGGAGGATTCTAAAGTGAGCGAAACCAAAGAAAAATGCATTGAGTTAAGAGGTATCGTAAAGAAATACTTCATCGGTACACCCAATGAGCTCGCTGCACTGGACGGTGTGGATATAGATATATACGACGGAGAGTTCGTTGCCATAGTGGGAGCTTCGGGTTCGGGAAAGTCTACCCTTATGAACATAATCGGAGCTCTGGACAGACCCACCGAAGGACATTATTCCCTCGACGGTGTGGATGTTTCGGCGGCAAAGGACGATGAACTGTCCGCAATAAGAAATCGAAAGATAGGGTTTGTTTT
>CAMPBP010000006.1 GCA_946639085.1 uncultured Lachnospiraceae bacterium | reverse complement strand
TATACGATCCTGAAGGAATTGACGTAGCACTTCTTAAGGAAGTTAAGGAAGTTAACCGTGCAAGACTTACAGAGTACGCAGCAAAGAGACCTTCTGCTCAGTATCATGACAAGAAGAGCGAAGGAACAAATCAGTGGGAAGTTAAGGTAGATATCGCACTTCCTTGCGCAACTCAGAATGAACTTAATCTTGATGATGCAAAGAAGCTTGTAGCAAACGGTGTTATCGCTGTTTGTGAAGGTGCTAACATGCCTACGACTCTTGAAGCTACACAGTATCTCCAGGACAACAAGGTATACTTCGTACCCGGCAAGGCTGCAAATGCAGGCGGTGTTGCTACATCGGCACTTGAAATGAGCCAGAACTCCGAAAGACTTTCCTGGACATTCGAAGAAGTTGATGCAAAGCTTAAGAACATCATGGTAAACATCTTCCACAACCTTGACGATGCTTCAAAGAAGTACGGTCTTGAAGGCAACTATGTTGCAGGTGCCAATATTGCAGGCTTCTTAAAGGTTGCAGATGCCATGAACGCACAGGGTATTGTATAAGCAGACCGATAGTATTTAAATGCGGTTAACCGCACAGTATCAAAATGATCGGGGCACCAATAATAGCTTTGAGCTCATTTTTGGTGCCTCTTTTTGTATAAAAGAAAGGACGACCATGAGGACAAAAGAAGACATACTAAATTTAATAGATGAAGAAGGAGTCGAGTTTATAAGACTTCAGTTTACCGATATTTTCGGAAGGCTTAAAAACATAGCCGTTACTCCCGGGCAGATGGAGCGTGTATTTGCGAACCGCTATTCTTTTGCGGGATCGGCAGCATTCGGAGATCGCTATTCGTTTGATGACAGACTGTATCTTTATCCCGATCTTGATACTTTCATGATCTTGCCCTGGAGACCCCAGCAGGGAAAAGTTGCCAAGGTTGTATGCGACATTTGTCTTGAAGACGGAACTCCTTTTGAAATGTGCTCAAGGAACATCCTTAAAAAAGCTTTGAAAAAAGTTTCCGAAAAAGGATATGAGGCAACAGTTTATACAGAGAATGAATTTTTCCTGTTCCATAGCGATGAAAACGGTCTTCCCACCACAACATCGCATGAGCTTGCCGGATATCTTGACGTAGGTCCGGTGGATTTTGGTGAAAATGCGAGAAGAGATATAGTTCTCATGCTCGAAGAGATGGGATTTGAGATCGAATCGTCTCATCACGAGGCCGCTCCCGCGCAGCATGAAGTCGATTTTGCCGCAGCCGAAGCGCTTGAGACGGCAGATTCCATACAGACATTCAGATTTGCGGTAAGATCGATCGCCAAGAGATTCGGTCTTTATGCAACGTTCATGCCCAAACCCAAGACAGATGTGGCGGGATCGGGCATGCATCTTACGATAACGCTTTCAAAAGACGGAAAGAATATATTCAGAAATGCGGACAATACCCCTTCCAAAGAAGCATATGCTTTTATTGCGGGTATTCTTAACCATGCAAAAGCGCTGACTGCGATCAGCAATCCTTCGGTCAATTCCTATAAGCGACTCCTCGGTGGATATGAGGCACCTAATGCCGTAGTATGGTCGACAAAAGGAGAGAAAGCGCTTGTTAAACTGGTAAGCGACATGGAAGATACTAAGATCGAATTGAGATTCCCCGACGGATCTTCGAATCCGTATCTTGTTCTTGCTACCTGTTTAACTGCAGGATTGGACGGTTTGGATAAAAATCTCGATCCAGGCAAAGAGTGTACGACATGCGAAGCGTTGGCCAAAGCCGATGTTTTGCCCGAAAACTTAAAGGATGCCGTTATCGAGCTTAAAAAGGATGAGATCATTTCGGACTCTTTGGGAAAAGAGTTCTTAAAAGTATACGAAGAAATAAAGAATACCGAGTGGAAGGATTATATGACGAGAGTTTCCGATTGGGAACTTGAAACGTATCTTACAAAGATCTAGGGAGGATCCTTATGGGCTGTATATTGATCTCCATGCCCAAATTTGAGGATGCAGGCCAAATACAAAGGATCGTTTCGGGAAGTGGATTTTGGGACCAGGTGTATATCTGTGAGAGCGGAAATGAGATACTCAGAACCGTCGAAGACAGAGATGTAAGCATAGTCATCTGTACAAAAAGACTTTCCGATATGGGATACGAAGAGCTTTCCACTTATCTTCCGGCGCATGTCAATATGGTGCTTTTGACAAAAGACGCCGGGCTTGAGCCATTTTCGAGCAATATAATCAAGCTTTTGATGCCGTTCAAACCCGATGATCTTAAAGATACGCTAAGTATGCTTTTACCGGGAAGCTTTGCTTTAGGCAGGAAACAAAAACCTAAGCCTAAACCTAAACCGCAAAGATCCGAAGAGGAAAAGAAGCTTATTGAAAAAGCGAAGCTTATCTTAATGGACAGAAACGGAATGACGGAACCCGAGGCCTTTAGGTATATCCAAAAATCAAGCATGGATATGGGGCGCACTATGACAGAAAGTGCGCAGATGATTCTTTTGTTAAACAGTGAGTGATCACTTAAAACAAGCGGGACACATATGAAGATCAGATTTACAAAAATGCACGGATGCGGCAACGATTACGTGTACATCAACGGATTCAGCGAACATATCGCAAACGAAGACAAACCCGGATTTGTGAAGACCGTAAGCGACAGACATTTCGGGATAGGATCGGACGGGGTCATCTTTATTAACCCTTCGGATATCGCCGATTTTGAAATGGAAATGTACAATGCGGACGGAACACGTGCCCAGATGTGCGGAAACGGGATAAGAAGTGTTGCTAAATATGTTTACGACAGACATCTTACGGACAAAGAAGAGATGACGATCGAAAGCATGGGAAAGATCAAGTATATTACCGTTTTCCCCGAAAACGGGAAGGCAAAGCTCATCAAAGTCGATATGGGAGAGCCGATACTTGAGGCAAAAAAGATCCCCGTTATCTCTAATGAAGAAAAGGTCATTGATGAACCTATCTTTACGGACGACAAAGAATATCGAATGACGTGTGTTTCCATGGGCAATCCGCATGCGGTGATCTTTCTCGATCCCGATACTTTAAAGATAGAAGAACTGGGACCGAAGTTTGAAGATCACGTAAGATTTCCCGAAAGGATCAATACGGAATTTGTAAAGGTTCTCGACAGAAAAAACGTAAAAATGCGTGTTTGGGAACGGGGAACCGGCGAGACGTTGGCATGCGGAACAGGTTGCTGTGCAACAGCCGTGGCCTGTATCTTAAACGGACTTACCGACGATGAGATAACCGTTCACGTACGCGGCGGTGACATTAATGTAAAGTGGGACAAAGAAACAAACCATATATTCATGACAGGCCCCGCAGAGTTTGTATTTGATGGCGAGACAGATTATTAAAAGAGGCAACGGCAATGGTTAAGATCAATGATAACTATCTGAATCTGAAAGGAAGTTACCTGTTTTCGACTATAGCAAAAAAGGTTAAAGCTTACAGTGAGGAAAATCCCGATAAAAAGATAATAAGACTCGGTATAGGTGATGTAACGAGACCGCTTTCTTCTTCCGTGATCGCAAGTCTTCACAAAGCTGTAGACGAAATGGCAGACAAAGAAACGTTCAAAGGCTATGCACCCGATCTCGGATACGAGTTTTTAAGAAGCGCGATCGCAAAGGGCGATTATAAGGACAGAGGATGCGACATCGAAGCAGATGAGATATTCATATCCGACGGAGCAAAGTGCGATTCGGGAAATATTCAGGAGATCTTTTCAACCGATAACGTTATCGCCGTATGCGATCCGGTTTATCCCGTATATGTCGATTCAAACGTAATGGCAGGAAGAACGGGTCTTTTCGATGAGAATACGGGAAGATATTCAAAAGTAGTCTACATGCCCTGTACAAAAGAGAACGATTTTTCGCCTGCTTTTCCCGAAAAGACACCGGATATCATCTATCTGTGTTTTCCCAACAACCCTACCGGAGCAGTGATAACATGCGAACAGCTTCAGAAGTGGGTTGATTACGCCAAAGAAAATAAAGCGGTCATCATTTACGATGCCGCTTATGAAGCATACATAAAAGAAGAAAACATCCCTCACACTATCTATGAGTGTGACGGCGCAGATACCTGCGCGATAGAACTTCGTTCTTTTTCCAAAAATGCCGGATTCACTGGACTTCGACTCGGATTTACGGTCATACCCAAAAAGCTGACAGTCGGCGATGTATCGCTTAATACTCTTTGGGCAAGAAGACACAGCACAAAATATAACGGGGCTCCCTACATCGTTCAAAGAGCGGGTGAAGCGGTATATTCGGATAAGGGAAAGGCCGAAGTCAAAGAGCTTGTAAACTATTATATGGAGAATGCTTCATATATATGCGAAGGCTTAAAGAGTGCGGGGTATGAGATATACGGCGGCGTGAACGCACCCTACATATGGCTAAAGACGCCCGACGGGCTTTCAAGCTGGGAATTCTTTGATCTTTTGCTAAATAAAGCTTCCGTAGTCGGTACACCCGGTTCGGGATTCGGTCCGAGCGGCGAAGGATATTTCAGACTGACCGCTTTCGGCGATCATGAAGCCACCAAAGAGGCGATCGAGAGAATAAAGAAGTTATAGCGTTGTTGCGGGTTTATCAATTAAGTGATAAATTTGTTTATATGAAAAAAACAGCACTCATACTGTCAAAAATCTCATATTTTATCGCATCGATCATTTTACTTTACCTTTGCGTTCAGTCCGCGAGACTTACGTTTTTATCCGACGTGACAAATCTTGTCGATGAAAGCATCCGTAAAAGCAAAGATATATTTATACTTAACATATTGGTCGCAATTCTCGGGGCAGCGGTACTTTATGCCCTTTCCCGGGCAATCTTTAAAAGTGAAGATAAGCAGAAAAACCGTAAAAGGCTCTTGATCATCCAAATTGCGGTTTCCTGCTTTATTTTTGCTTTATTGATACTTTTTGTCTTTAAAACAAAGATATCCCCTTATTGGGATCAGATGGAAGTTTTCCTCGATGCACAAAGGTTCAATGCCGGCAACTACGAAGACATGAACAACATGTACCTTATAATGTATCCTCAGCAATACGGTCTTATCTTCTTTGAAGGATTACTGTTAAAGCTGGTTGATCATTACAGATTCCTGCAGTGCTTAAACGCACTTTTTATCTCTTTGTCAATCTTCTTTGCGGGCAGAACGGTGTTGCTTGTATCGGACAATGAGAAGGCAGGTTTTTTCGCAACGGTCCTCATGGGAATATTCTTCCCGTTCTTCTATTACGTTTCTTTCGTGTACGGAGACGTTTTCTTTGCATTTTCCGCAATACTCGTCGCATATTTATCAATACAATATTGCAAAAAGAAAAAGGCAGGCTTTATTATCGGAGCGCTCATCGTATCGTGCATTGCCCTTCCGGTCAGACAGAATGCCCTCATATTCTTGGTGACGGCATGCATTTTCTTTGTACTGTGTTCCCTTAAAGAAAAGAAGGCTTTACATATACTTATCGCGGTTTTGTTTATGGCATTACCGCTTTTTACCGATGCCGGAATCAAGAAATATTATGAAATGAAGAGCGGATACGAGATAAGCCACGAGGAGATTCCGAAGATAAGCTGGGTAGTAATGGGACTTCAGGGCGATCCTTATGAGGGAAAGGGTGTTGGCTATTACAACGGATACAATTACGGATCGTACCTGTTTCACGATTCAAAAAAGGAGCTCGCGGCAGCACATTCAAGAGAAGAGCTTTCGATGAGGCTTTCAGAGTTTAGGCAAAATAAGAAACTGGCTGTGGATTTCTTTAACTATAAGGCGCTTGAACAGTGGAGCGATCCGCTTTTTGAGTCTGCGCACATGACAGCGGGCGACGGAAGCGAATATAACAGGATCCGTCTTTTCTACAATTCGAAAGTGCTTGGTCTTTTAAGATTTTTGATGAACTATTATCAGTTCTTTATATATGCTTTCGCGCTTGTATTTACGGCGAAAGGCGCATTTGCAAAAACAGATGAAAACAGCGGCCGCTTTGAAAAAAATCTGTATTCGTCGATCTTTACGATCATGTTCACGGGCGGATTTTTGTTCAGTCTCATATGGGAAGCGAAGGGACGATATGTGTTCCCGTTCTTTGTGATGCTGATCCCGGTTGCGGCAGCGGGACTTAAGATCGCGCTCGATCTTTTTACTGAGCGTATCGGTAAGATGAAAGGAGAAAAACAAAAACAGGCATGAAAAAATCAGCGCTCATCCTTTCAAAGATCGCAACAGCGATAGCAGCTTTGTTTTCGCTCTATCTTTTTGTGAACGCGATCCATTATACGTTCAACATGAACCTCTATTATTATGAAGGCATCTCTTTTATGACGGAAGGACCCGATTCAAGGCTTAAAAACCTTATCTTCATCGCTCTGTCATTTTTGGGTGCGTTTGCGCTTTGCAAGCTTTTGTTTATAGGCTGCAAAGATAAAAATTCCAAGAACAGACGGGTTCTCGTTGCGTCGATCACGTCGTCGATACTTGTTACGGCGGGCCTTGTTTACTTTGTGATAAAGACCCACATATCGGTCGAATGCGATCAATACGAAGTGTTCATCAGGGCAATCGATTTCGCAAAAGGCGATTTTTCGTGGGTAGGCGATTATTATTTTCAGATGTACCCTCAGCAGCTCGGTCTTGCTTTCTTTGAAAGCTTTTTCCTGCATTTCACAAACGACTGGCTCATATTCCAGATACTTAACGCAGTATTTGTGGGAGCAAGCATTTTCTTTATATGCAGGATAAGTCATGAAGCATTTGAAAATCCTTTTGTGAGTTTTGTTACTTTGCTGTCCACGCTTCTTTGTTTCCCGCTTTATTACTATGTAAGCTTTGTTTACGGCGACGTTTTCATGATATTTGCATCGCTGTTTATCACGTGGGCACTTATCAGATACTTTAGGACATCGAAGATCGTTTACGCGGTTTTGATGATCATTTCATCGATCGTAATGGTTCCGATCCGGAAAAACTCTTTGGTATTTCTGATCGCTGTAGCGGCTTCGCTTATCGTTTTTTCTCTTTTAAAGAAAAAAGCGTCATATATCATCATGGCTTTGCTGGTCCTGATAATTCCCTATTTTGCAAATGAAGCGATCGTTAAAGGATACGAGATCCGATCGGGGTCAAAAGTCGAAAACGGAATGCCCGCGATCAACTGGATCGCAATGGGACTGTACCCGGCGGTAAACGAAAACTGCAGCGTCGGCGTTTACAACATGTTTAACGAGATCACGTATTTTAACGCAAACAGAGACAAAAAGGTCTCTTCGCAGATGTCAAAAGACTACATAAACCAAAGAATGAGCGAATTCAAAGCCGACAAGAAAGAAGCCTATGCCTTCTTCAGGTTCAAGATACTCGAGCAATGGACGGAGCCCACGTTCTCTTCCATCGACTCGACGGTGGGACTTCACAAATACTGCTGGGAAGAAGTAAAGTTCTCTTACGACTTCCATACGTTAAATACCATGAGCAACATCATGAACGTTCTCCAAAGCTTCGCCTATGCGTTTTCTTTCCTCTTCTTTGCCGTTTCGACAGTAAGGGACAAAGAAAACAGATCGATAGTTTTAACCATCGGCTTTATCGGAGGTTTCCTTTTCAGCATCCTCTGGGAAGCAAGCGGCAGATACGCTTTTCCTTATTTTATGCTGCTCATCCCTTTGGCTTCGGGAGCCGCAGGAACGGTTATGAATATGTTTGAGGAAAAAGTGCTTTCAAAGATCAAAAAGAAAGACGGGACAACCGATGGAAAATCTTGTTAAAAACTCGATCGTCACTTTAAAAAAGGGCGAGGGCAGAAGCCTCAAAGCGGGGGGAGCCTGGATATTTGACAATGAAATAGAATCGATAATGGGAACCTTTACAAACGGAGACATTGTAAAGGTTCATGATTTTGACGGCTATGAACTGGGAGCCGGCTTTATAAATCAAAATTCGAAGATAAGAGTAAGAATGCTTACAAGAAACCGAAACTGCGAGGTAACAAAGGAGTTTCTTGAAGACAGGGTCAAAGCCGCATGGGATTACAGAAAAGCTGTAATGGGTAAAGAAGACTTAAATTGCTGCAGACTTATTTTCGGAGAGGCGGATTTTCTTCCCGGACTTGTGATCGACAAATATAACGACGTATTGGTGGTCGAAAGCCTTTCCCTTGGAATGGACAGAATAAAGACCATCATCACAGATCATCTTAAAAAGCTTCTTAGTGACGACGGATATAACATAAAAGGTGTATATGAGCGCTCCGACGCTCCTGTCCGCAAAAAAGAAGGAATGGAGCCTCATAAAGGCTTTATCGGCGAGGAGTTTGACACAAACGTAGAGATTGTGGAAAACGGTGTAAAGTATACGGTGGATGTGGTTAACGGCCAGAAGACAGGTTTCTTTTTGGACCAGAAATACAATCGTCTTGCCATGCAGAAAGTGATAAAAGGCTTAAAGAGCGTATCGGAAAACGTAAGGGTTCTCGATTGCTTTACCCATATGGGTACCTTTGCGTTAAACTGCGGTCTTGCCGGCGCCACCGACGTCGAAGGACTGGACATTTCCGAGTATGCCGTTTCTCAGGCAACAAAGAATGCAAAGAAGAACGGTCTTGAAGACCGGGTTAAGTTCAGAGCGGCAAACGTTTTGGATGAATTACCGAGATTGTACGAAGCGGGCGAAAAATACGATGTAGTGATACTCGATCCTCCCGCCTTCACCAAATCAAGGGAAGCGACAAAGAATGCGATAAAGGGATATCGTGAGATAAACATGAAAGGTCTCAAACTCGTAAGAGACGGCGGATACCTTGCCACCTGTTCCTGTTCACATTTCATGACCCAGGAGCTTTTTACGGAAGTGATCTCTCAGGCAGCTAAGAGTGTTCACAAAAGACTTACGCAGGTTGAGTTTAAGACACAGGCTCCCGACCACCCGATTCTTTGGGCTGCGGATGAATCATATTATTTGAAGTTCTATATCTTCAGAGTGAGTGACGAGAAATAACGGAGTGAACAGATGATAAAAAAGCGGATATTTTCGTGTTTTCTTTCGTTTTCCATATTGATTGGACTTACCGGATGCGGTGAGGTTTCATCGGTAAGTGAAACCGTGAGCGCAAGCGAATCGGTTCCCGTGGAAAGCGTAGTTTCGGTCATTGAAGAACCTGAAACTGTGGAGGAAGAAAAGGAAGTCATCTGGGACTTCGACGAATACATAAACGAAGAATGGAAAAGCGAGCAAAGAAAGAAAGGCGAAACCACCGTTTATGCCTGGGACGAGCATCGACAGACGGTCAAGCAAAGACTAGTGGGCATTCTTGAAAACGAAGATATATCCACATTGTCCGAGGATGACGGCCTTTATAAAGCCATCGTCATGTACAGGCAGTTTTTAAATGCACCCGATGAAAAAGAAAAAACCACCGAGTCGGTTAAGAAATATCTTTCCAAGATTGATAAAATAAAGTCTCTTAACGATCTTTACGATCTTTACAAAGACGAATCCTATGCCGTCAACGATTTCGTTCTCAAATTCGAAGTAAATCCCGACGATTACGGTTACAACGCCCTTTGGTTCGTGCCCAATTCCTTATCGGGAAGCATAAAGGAAACTATTGAGGCGATCAACGGTAAAGACACCAAAAAGGACGGCGAGGCTTTCCTTGATTTCATGGAGGAGCTTGGTTATTCAAAAGAGAAAGCTCTTGAGATATTGGGTAACGCCGCAAAAGCCGGAGAACTCATAGACGCATACTGGAACAACCCTCAGATAGACGGTTATACATATTATTACGATCCTGAAAAACTGGAAAAAGAAAACGTTACGGTTCCCGTTTTTGACATTCTTTCAAGCCTTAACGCCATCGGAGCAAGCGAAGATTTCCTTGCGGAAAAAGGCTGCTGCGACTTTTTAAACACCATGTTTATCGAGGAAAATGTTCCTTTATTGAGAGATCATCTTCTGGTCAAATCCGTTTTCCTGTTTTCCTGGATATCTTCTTTCTCAAAAGAAACGGAGGAAGAAAAAGACTTAAGACCTGCCGCACTGTCGTTTTTGACACTCAACGCAGGAGATGTACTTACTAAGGAATATATTAAGCGATATATAGACGAAGCGGTTCTTACGGAGACGGCGGAATACTTAAAAGAGATCAAGCAGGCAGCGATAGATACGGTATATGATGCGGGCTGGCTATCCACCCACGGAAAAGAACTGGCAAGAAGAAAGATATTACGAATGAGAGATGTGATCGCGGTAAACGAAGATACCGACGATCTTTCGAATATAGAGATCAGCGACGATACGGTTGAAAACTATCTTGCTTTCACAGTTAATCGCGAGAGATTTTTCAGAACCCAGACCACTAAAGAAGACGAAGGCCGTCAGGTATATAAAGCAGACATGCTTGATGTGAACGGTCGATTTTATCCCGAGTATGACGCGGTCATGATAACGGCGGGACTTATAAGTTATTATGCCGATCAGGGTGATATGTCATACGAAGAAAAGTTGGGATTCCTGGGAAGAACTCTTGCTCACGAGATATCCCATTGTTACGATCCGAGTAATATGGCATATGACGGTGACGGTTACTACGAGCCCTGGCTTACGGATGACGAACAGGCCGCATACGATGAAGAAACAGAGAAATTAAGAGCATTTTTATCGGGAAAGAAAGACGAATACGGAAACGAGATAAACGTAAACGTTGTAATGAACGAAACCTACGCCGATATTTTGGGACTTAAGATATGCCTTAGATTATTGTCCGAAAAAGAAGACGCCGATTACGAAACTTTCTTCAGAACATATGCAAAGCAGAACGCGTCGTACTATTCAAAAGATGATGCGGAGGCCATATTAAAAGACTCTCATCTTCCCAACAAATTAAGGGTAAATCTCGTTTGCGGACAGTTTGATGAGTTTTATGAGACATTCGAAGTGTCCGAAAGGAGTGAATACTTCATTCCCAAAGAAGAACGCATCGATCTTTTTACAAAGTGATAAGAGGCTTTATTGTTATTTTTTATCCCCTCGATTATAATCATTAGGAAAGCTTAAGTAAGGAGAACCGGATGACACCCGACAAGATATGGTCGAATCTTGTAAAGAAGTTAAAACCCCAGCATAAGACAGCCTTTTTATCGGCATTTATCATCGGTCTTTTAACTCATCTTTATGCGATGACCAACAATTTTCTTACATACGATTCCATGTGGAACATATACTCCGATCAGGACATGATCACATCCGGAAGGCAGTTTTTGACCTATGCCTGCAGTGTGGGATCTTATTTTGATCTTCCCATGATAAACGGGTTATTGGCGATCATCTGGCTTTCAATCTCAGCCGCTTTGATCGTCGAGTGTTTCAACATCGAAGGAAAGATTCTTCCGGTGATAGCCGGCGGACTTATGGTCACATTCCCTTCGGTATCTTCCACTTTTGCATATTCTTATACGATCGACGGCTACATGCTTGCGATCTTACTTTCGATACTCGCTTTCTTTCTCGCCGACAGATTCAAGTACGGTTTTATAGCGGGCATCTTTTCTCTGGGCATAAGTCTCGGAATTTATCAGGCCGAGTTTTCGTTTACGATACTTATATGCATATGCGCATTGTTTATCTATATACTTAACAACACTCCCGTAAAAGAGATGATCTCCAAGATATGGAGATACATCGTTATGGGTGTGGGCGGATACGCTTTTTACCTTATAAGTCTTAAGATAATGCTTTCCATAAAGCATACCGAGATTTCCGGATATCAGGGAACAGACAGAGTTTCGACATTTGCTCTTTCCGATCTTCCGGCAGGCCTTAAGGCAGCATGGGAAAACTTTTACTACTTCATGCGTTATGGCGGAATATTCTCCGCAACCGGTGCAATGAAGATATCCTATCTTGTATTTATGGCAATGGGAGCCGTAAGTTTTGTATATCTTTTTGTTAAAAAGAAAGCCTACAAGAGCGTATTCAACATCGTCCTTACGATAGTGCTTGCGATGGCGATTCCGTTTTCTTCGTGCCTCATAACAATACTTTCTCCCGATACGTATTTCCACATTTTAATGCGTATGCCTTGGGTAGCGGTAATGATCTTCTTTGCGGCACTCATATCCATGTTCAACAAAGAGGTTTCGATAAAGGCCGAGACAGCCATGGCACTTGTAAGTGTGGTGAGCGCTTTTGTTTTGATCCTTCAGTTTGCGGTTTCTTCCAATATCGTTTACTTTAATCTGAATGAGCGGTACGAAAAAACCTATGCGATGTGCGTAAGAATGGTGGACAGGATTGAGCAGACCGAAGGTTATGAAGCCGGCATGCCGGTAGCCATCCTGGGGGGATTTCCGGATGAAAATTATTATGCTCATACGGACATTACGGCGGATGTGCTCAGCGGTTATTTCGGAGTGGACGGTGAGTACGTTTGTAACTCCACAAGTTCCTTTGAATCTTTCATGGAAAGGTATCTCAATTTCTCCTTCCCCGTATTGTCACTCGAAGAGGAATTAAGCCTTATAGATACCGATGCTTTCAAGGGTATGAAAAACTTCCCTTCGGCCGAAAGTATTGAGTTAATAAACGGCGTTTTAGTCATAAAATTAAACGGTTAAACAGTCACTTCCAAGTGACTGTTTTTCTTTACATTAAGCCCTTATCGTGTAATAATATTTTAGAGTAAAATCTTCCCGAAGATCTTCGGGAAACATCATATTCATGCGGTTAATCCGGACCTCGTCCGTTTTAATGTATATATTTTTATCAATCCGTGCTTTTTGTGCGAATTAGGAGGAGAAAAGTATGAAAATGATCTACCAGGTAGAAGACAAGCCTTCATTCGGTAAGGTATTGGTCTTCGCATTGCAGCAGCTGCTTGCAATTCTTGCGGCAACAATCGCCGTTCCCGCCATTATCGGCAACAACATGTCACCTTCGGCAGCTTTATTCGGAGCCGGTGTCGGAACATTGGTTTACCTTCTTTTCACAAAGTTTAAGAGCCCCGTATTTTTAGGTTCTTCCTTTGCATTCATCGGTTCAATGTTCGCAGCATTCGCAGGCGGTGTTTCAATGTCTGTCGGATATCTCGGACTTATCGTAGGTGCAGCTTTTGCAGGTCTTGTTTATGTAGTACTTGCAGCAGTGGTTAAATTCGCAGGCGTTGCCTGGATCAACAAACTTATGCCCGCAGTTGTTATCGGACCTACCGTTGCAATCATCGGACTTTCCCTTGCCGGAAACGCAGTAGGCGATCTTACAACAGGTAAGGTATTCGGTGCTGACGGTGCTCAGCTTGCATCCCCCTATTTATGTCTTGTATGCGGACTTGTAACACTCTTCGTTACAATGCTCTGCTCTGTATACGGCATGAAGATGGTTAAAATGATCCCCTTCATTCTCGGTATCTGTGCAGGATATGCAGTGGCTGCAATCTTCACCGTTATCGGTAATGCAGCAGGAATCGATGCATTCAAGATTATCAGCTTCGATGCTTTCAATTCAATGCAGTGGTATCCCACATTCACATTTGTAACCGCATTTTCAGGTGATTTCGCATTCGGCGAAGTCGGATCCATGGGTGCTTATATCGGAACTATCGCAGCAGCTTACATTCCTGTTGCATTCGTAGTATTCGCTGAGCATATCGCAGACCACAAGAACCTTTCATCCATCATTGAAAAAGACCTTCTTGAAGATCCCGGTCTTCACAGAACACTTCTCGGTGACGGTGTCGGCTCCATGATCGGTGCATTCTTCGGCGGATGTCCCAACACAACATACGGTGAGTCGGTTGGTTGCGTAGCTATTTCTTCAAACGCTTCTATCATCACCATCCTTACTACTTCAATACTTGCGATCGTAGCTTCTTTCGTAGCTCCTTTCGTAACATTCCTTGCAACTATCCCCAACTGCGTAATGGGCGGCGTTTGCGTTGCTCTTTACGGATTCATCGCCGTATCCGGTCTTAAGATGATCCAGGGCGTTGACTTAAACGACAACACCAATCTCTTTACCGTATCGGTTATCCTTATCGCAGGTATCGGCGGTCTTGCAGTAAGCTTTGGTTCTGTAACAATTACTGAAGTTGCTTGTGCACTTATACTTGGTATCATTACTAACAAAATTCTTTCACTTAAGAAGGAAAAGAACGATAAATAAATCTTGTCGGGAGGGTTTCTATGATTCACGATGGCAAAATACTGATTGGGAAATCCGAGGGTGAGGGCGTATACATTTATCCCAAGATGGCAAACAGACACGGTATGATCTGCGGTGCCACCGGTACGGGTAAGACCGTAACCTTAAAGGTTATGGCAGAGTCGTTCAGTGATCTGGGTGTTCCGGTTTTCTTAGCCGATATCAAGGGCGACCTTGCGGCTATGAGTAACAAAGGAAGCGAAAACGAGAACGTCAACAAGCGTGTGGAATCCATGGGACTTAAAGAACTCGGATATGAGTTTAAAGAGTATCCTTCCAACTATTGGGACGTATACGGAAAAATGGGCATGCCCCTTCGTACCACGGTTTCGGAGATGGGTCCCATCCTTCTTGCAAGAATACTCGATCTTAACGATACTCAGTCGGATGTACTTACGGTTCTTTTCAAGATCGCCGATGACAACAGTCTGTTGCTCGACGATATTAAGGACTTAAAAGCGATGATACAGTACGTTTCCGAAAAGGAAGTGAACAAAGAGCTGGCTCCCGTATACGGAAACCTTGCTCCTCAGTCTTTGGCAGCAATTCAGAGAGCGATCGTGGCACTTGAAGCCGACGGCGCCGATAAATTTTTCGGTGAACCCGCACTTGATATTAAAGACTGGCTCGATCACGACCGTGACGGCAGAGGGGTCATCCAGATACTCGATTGTCAGGAACTTATCCTTCATCCGAGAACATACGCTACCTTCCTTCTTTGGCTCATGAGCGAACTGTTCGAAGAGCTTCCCGAAATGGGAGATCTTGATAAGCCAAAGATGGTATTTTTCTTCGATGAAGCTCATCTTCTTTTCGACGGTGCTCCCAAGGTACTTTTAGAGAAGATCGAGCAGGTAGTAAAGCTTATACGTTCCAAGGGCGTCGGTGTTTACTTTATAACACAGAACCCCAAGGATATTCCGGACGGAATACTAGCACAGCTTGGTAATAAAGTTGAGCATGCCTTAAGAGCTTACACACCCGCAGAGCAAAAGGGTGCAAGAGCCGCAGCTACGGCTTTCAGAGAGAATCCCGCATTTGATACCTATACGGTATTGCAGGAACTGGGAACGGGTGAAGCTTTGATATCCGTTCTCGACGAAGGCGGTATACCTACGATAGTTAAGCGCGCAAAGATATTACCTCCTCAAAGTCAGATGGGAACTCTTGATGACGCAGACAGAAAATATCATGTAGACCATTGCCAGCTTCTTTACAAATACAACAAAGAAGAAGACAGAGATTCGGCATATGAGTTCATGCAGAGAAGACTTTCCAAGCAGCAGGAAGATGCCGAGCAGGCAGCTTTGGATGCGGCAGCGGCAAAGGAACAGGCATTAAAGGACAAAGAAGATGCCAAGGCAAAAGCTCAGGCCGAAAAAGAAGAGCTTCGTAAAAAAGCTCAGAAGAAGACTGCAGTTAAGAACGCAGCCAAGTCGGTTGCTTCTTCCACAGCCGGAACGGTGGGAAGAGAGATCGGTAAGTCGCTTGGAAACGTAGGCGGCAAGTTCGGTAAAACTCTCGGCGGTAACGTCGGAGCGGCTCTCGGACGAGGCATAATCGGAACATTGTTCAAACTTTAAAGATAAGCATTAAAAAGCGGAGATCACTGATCTCCGCTTTTTTAAACCTTTTATACTTACTTATAATTAATATATCCTTCAACGGGTTCATTGTACAGGTTCGAACCGCTTTCAACACTCTTGTATCTGCTTCCGGAATAACCGTCGATGAAGCCCGTCTCGGCTTTATATATCTTTCCCGTTTCCGTATCCAAAACTCTGTCATAACCAAGCGTTGCATCGCTTTGTTCCTGCATCATTATGTCGTAAGTATTGGAGCGCTTTTCCCATGAGGACATTATGCTGTCGGATACGGAATTCCATTTCTTGCTCACGTCCTGAGCGCTTTGCTGTATGGATGACCATTCACGGTTTCGCTGCGTCCAGTAACTGTTTGTAAAGGATAATGTTCCGATGGTCTTATCAAGCACCGGAAACCAGTCCGGGAATTCCTCTTCTTTTGCGGTCAGCATGCAGACACAGTTTGCGTATACCGCATTCACTCCAAGACCTGAAGTGTCGCTTATGACCTGTACATAAGCTGTACAGAGCATTTCAATCTTGTTTCCGCCGTCAGTGTAGCTTGTAGCCTGTATAAGGTCCGCTCCGGACTCGAGTTTACCGATGGTATCTACATAAGAAAAACCTGTGTAATACGTATGGCTGTCCATACCTTCCTGACCCGACATTGCCGCGAACACTCCTTTGGTGGTGGTATCGGAGATAACAAGATATCCGGGATTAAATCCATAGTAGGTCTGATAGTATTCGTTTACAAAGTTGTTGTTAAATCCTTCCAAAAGCATCTGAACAACAACACGTCTGTCAGTATC
>CAMPBP010000005.1 GCA_946639085.1 uncultured Lachnospiraceae bacterium | reverse complement strand
CTCGGATATACTAGAGATATTTCAGACCTTACAAGGAAGGAAGAAAACTTTGTGATGGGCGTAAGTCCCCGCGCAACTATCTTTGTTGCCAAAGCTGCTCAGGCCAAGGCTTTCATGGAAAACAGAGATTTTGTAAAACCCGACGATGTAAAGGCGGTTGCAGTCAACACGCTCCATCACCGCGTTGTCCTTACTTCCGAGGCTAAACTGCGCCGCGAAGATCCCGATGCGATACTCCGCGCTCTTATCTTAAAAGCAAAAGTCCCGATGGATTGATACTGTGAAGCAAAAGTTTTTTCTTTTTGCAAAGGTGCCTTAATGTTAAGAAACAGACTGATACTGGCCGCCTTGTGGATACTTTCGCTTGTGGGGATAAGTTTCCTGGGCGGACCCGTTACCTACGGCTTTTTTGCCGTTATGACGTTAATACCCGTTACCCTGCTGGTATATCTTTTGCTCGTTTTGGCGAGATTTAAGATATATCAGTATTTGGAGTCCAAAGACATCGTAAGCGATCATAAGATCCCGTTCTATTTCACACTTCAAAACGAAGATTATTTTCCCTTCTGTGCCGTGAGGGTCTCTTTCTATTCCGATTTTTCCGTCATTGACGGTTTAAGCGACGACAACGAATATGAGCTTCTTCCCAAGGCAAAGATCAAAAAAGAAACCGGTCTTATCTGTAAATACCGCGGCGAGTATAACGTGGGAATCAAGTCCGTTACTCTTCGTGATTTTCTTTGCATTTTCAAACTTACATACAAAAACAGAGAGGCTTTGAGAGTCAGGGTTCTACCCAACATGATCAGGCTTTCGGCTTTAAGGAGCGTTGACGTCGAATCCATCTCGGACAGAGAAACTAACGCGAACGCCGCATATCCCGATGTTACGGTGAGAGAATACGTTCCCGGGGACGACTCAAGACGCATCAACTGGAAACAGACCGCAAAGGTCGGCAAGCCCATGGTCAGAAACTACATTGGGGAAGAAAAAAACGGCGTCGGCCTCGTGATAGATCCTTTAAGGATATCAAAAAAGGAGACCGAATATCTTCCCATCGAGAACAGAGTGCTTGAGATCGCGGTGGCTTTGACGCTCTTTATGGAAGAAAAACATATTCCCATCTCGGTTTACAGATTTGCGGAAGGCGTTACGGAGACTACGGTTGACGGCGCGGAGAGCTTTGACGAATTCTACAAAGTTGCATCCGCATTCAGTTTTGAGCCCGATGTGGACCGTATCGATATGCTCAAAGGTCTTTCGCTGACACGAAGTCTTTATGAAAAGAAAACCGTGTTTGTCGTAACCGCCGACTTAACCGATGGGCTTTACGAGTTCTCTAAGGGTCTCAATCAAAGCGACACCGAAGTGATCATATATCTTGTAAAAGACGGTGAAGAAGATACGCTTCCCGCAAACCCTTTCGTACACACAAAGATAGTAACCGTTCCTACGGGCAAAAGTCTTAACGAAGTGATTTAATACTATGGATTTCAAAGTAACGGAGTTTATTTTCGACATGCTCTATATCGTGCCTTTGGCTTTGACCGCCATGCTTTACCGCTGCGGTCTTTTAGGCATGGAAGAAAGAACATTCGCAATGTACGCCGTCCTTTTGATACCTCTTTCCGTATTCGATCTTTTCGTGCATTTAAAGGCCAAAGGAAGGCTTTTGCTTTCCGGTCTTACCGCTGCGGTTTTGATAAGCGTTACATTTGTGGTGCTTAAGTTTGCAAAAGATTTTTCGCTGTCGGATTACCCTTGGCTTTTGTCTTATGTCATAATTTCACTTGCTTCCTTCGTGCTGGGCTTTTTGACCGCAAGACTTACCGCTCTTAGGATTGTCCTTCCGATTGCGCTTGTCACTATGCTCGTGCTCTCGTTGACGATCATTGAATATCCGGCGGGAAAAGGTGTGTTCGCGGGATTTTTCTTTATACTGGTATGCCTTTCACATGAGATTCACATACGATGGAAAAGATTCGGTGATACCGACGTTAAAAAGCATATGGCCTTCACCGCACCCTTCATCTTTGGGATAATCTTTATCGCATCGCTTTTCAAAACTCCCGACGAGCCCTACGATTGGCGACTTTTTGTGACCGTATGGAACCGGGTTGTGCTGGCCGTGGACAAGCTTAAGTTCAATTTCGGATCCGGGACCGACGCATTAATAGGCTTTTCCGATTCCGGTGAAATAGGCTCCGGGGTAGAAAGAAACAAACAGCCCAAGGCCGCTTTCGAAGTCACCACAAACGCAGATATCAATGTGCCCGTTTACTTTGCGGGTACGATCTATGATTCCTTCAACGGTCATGAATGGACAACAGAGAAAACGCCGATAGAAAATGCCCGCAAGATGGACTCTTTTGAAACGGCATTTGCCGCAAAGACGGATGCGGAGGATTATCGCGACATAATAAGAGATTCATCGATCACGATAAAGTATCTGAACATAAAGTCGAAATACCTTTTTGCGCCCTCGAAGCTTACGGATTATGCTTTTCCGACCGAATACAGCGGACTCACCGAGGAGGACGGAGTTTATTCTTTTGCAAAGCACAATCCCTACAGAGTCGAAGTAAGAGAAAACTTCTACAGGGAAAATACCGACAGTCCGGCGTTTTACGATTATATGGCGTCACCCCCGGGTCTTAACGAGGAAACCTGGAAGAGTTCTTTGAAGGTGTTCGGAATATCAAAACTTGCGGAAGATTACGGATATGACAAATATCTTGAATACAAGAGGCTCATAAAAGAAAAGTATTGCGAGGACATAGAACTTTCGCCCGCGATCAGGGAAAAACTCGATGAGCTATACGAAGGCTCCGCTTCGGAATACGAAAAGATGAAACGGCTTGAGGCATCCCTTGGACTTATGGATTATACAACGGATACCGATCCGATCCCGGATTACGTTTTGAGTTCTTCGGACTTTCTTGAGCATATGCTCCTTGAAAAGAAAGAAGGCTACTGTACCCACTACGCCACAACATTTGTCCTTCTTGCAAGAGCTGAGGGACTTCCCGCAAGGTTCGTACAGGGCTTCAGGCTTACGATTGGAAAAGCCGGGACCTACACTATCACCTCGGATATGGCGCATGCCTGGGCTGAAGTTTATTTTGAAGGTAAAGGCTGGATCACTTTTGAGCCTACGCCCGGTTTTTACGAAGAAACCTCCTGGCTTACCGTTGCGGACAAGATGATAAAGATCGAACCCACAAAGCCCAAAGAAGTCTTTAACGAAACCAATGTTCCGGGAGATGCGGAAGAATCGGAGGGCGAAGAGGAAGAGGAACGCATAAGGATTAATATTCTCGTATTTCTGATCCCTCTTGGTGCAATAGCTTTTGTTCTTGCCTTGTTCCTGGTGATCGGAAAAGTCGTTTCAAGGCACAAATACGAAAGAATGCCTATGGAAAAGAAAGCGCGCCTTGTTTCCAAAGATATCATTGCCACCCTTTCCATGATCGGATATAAGATTGACGACGGCGAGACTTTAAAGGAATTTGCGGACAGGATCGCGGGGGATGTCGGGGACGAAATCTTCCCCTTCGTAAATGTTTACGAACGTGTTCTTTATACCGATGTGAACGGCAAAATTGAGATATTGCCGGTGCTTGATTTCCACGATAAAGTGCTTGATCTATTGAAACGGAAAAACATTTTGAAATACGCGTTCAAAATGCTTACATCACAAGTTTTATGAGTCGCATAATTTACGAAATATTAATAGCATAATCGCTGCGAATTGGTTATAATCATAAGCAGAATACATAAAAGTAAAGTGTATAAAACGAAGGAGGGTTACTATGGATTTAAAGTTTTACAGATGCAATCACTGCGGCCAGATCGTTGCAGTAGTTAAAAAGACGGGTGTTCCGGTTGTATGTTGCGGCGAGCAGATGCAGGAGATCATTCCCGGAACAACGGACGCTGCCGTTGAAAAGCACGTTCCCGTTTATGAAGTTAATGGCAATATCGTAACCGTATCTATCGGTTCCGTTGCACATCCCATGATTGAAGAACATTACATCGAATGGGTAGCATTGCAGACCAAGGCAGGTAATCAGCGTAAAGCGCTCACTCCCGGAAGCGAACCGAAGGTAAGCTTCGCTATCACCGACGGTGATGAGGTTGTCGGAGTATATGCTTACTGCAATCTTCACGGACTTTGGAAAGCTTAAGGAGGAGAATACAGATGAAAACATATAAGTGCTCTATTTGCGGTGAGATCTTCACCGTTAACGACGGCGAAACACCCGTATGTCCCAAGTGCAAAGCTTCGGGCGACAAAGTTGTTGAAGTAAATGCCAACAAGTATGCCGGAACGGAGACCGAGAAGAATCTTCAGGCAGCATTTGCAGGCGAGTCTCAGGCACGCAACAAATATACCTATTTCGCTTCAAAGGCTAAGAAGGAAGGCTTCGAGCAGATCGCAGCATTGTTCTTACTTACCGCAGACAACGAAAAGGAACATGCTAAGATGTGGTTCAAAGAGCTCGGCGGAATCGGTTCCACAGCAGAAAACCTTGCCGCAGCGGCAGACGGCGAGAACTTCGAGTGGACAGATATGTACGAAGGCTTCGCTGTAACAGCGGAGAAGGAAGGTTTCCCCGAACTTGCAGCCAAGTTCAGAGGCGTTGCAGCCATCGAGAAACGTCACGAAGAAAGATACCGTGCACTTTTAAAGAATGTTGAAGCTCAGGAAGTATTCAAGAAGAGCGAAGTTAAAGTTTGGGAATGCCGCAACTGCGGACATATCGTTGTCGGCACCAACGCTCCCGATGTTTGCCCCGTATGTGCACATCCTCAGAGCTACTTCGAGATCCACGCAGAGAATTACTAAAGTATAATTAAGAGAAATAAGGAAAGCAGGCCCCGTGAGACATCACGAGCCTGCTTTTTTAATCGAATTTTTAACTTGCAGGATTGAAATAAAACTGTTCCTACGCTTTTTCTTTCTGCCCCAATTCCTCTTTTGAGATATCAAGCAGGAAGATATTGGTTGATATCCTGCCTGGAAATTGTTTTTGGGAAATCAGGCAGAAAGAAACAAAACGAATTCCTGCTCATATTATCGGATTATGAAAACAAGCAGTATACAATGCGCCGTTTGTTCTGCCTTTTTGTGATATTTCTTCATTTAGGCAGGATAGCAATAATGATATTACTGCCCAAAACGCGCAATCTCGAAGATGGGCAGGGATAGGCAATGAATATGCACTGCTCGAATCATCATAAATGAGAATAGAGCAGGAAAGCAGGCCACGTGAGACATCACGAGCCTGCTTTTTGATTTATTATATATCATTTTATGCGAAAACTATGACCTTTACGGAGCAAGGTTCGATGGAAAGAGCGTCCTTTGCTACCGTGATCATCTGGGTGGGAGAAACGTTAAAAGGTTTCTCTATCGTGTTGTAAGCATCTTTGTCTGCCTTTAACTCATAGGCTTTTACGGTGGCACCAAGATCGCCCTCGTAAACCGATGAAATGTCGAGTTTCTTTTCTTTGTCGCTTACGTTCACGGCCTTGATTATGAGCTTGCCTTCTTTGTCGATAACGGCGCTGGCGAAAAGCTCACCGTCGACGGGATGCTTAAACTTCTTAACGTACTCGCCTTCGTGAGTACTAAACAGTTTCTGTACATAGTAACTCGGCGTAGCGTAAGCACTCTCTCCGTTAAACCAGATAAGATTGGGCGACCACTGCGAATATCCAAGCTTAGACAAAAGAGGTGCGTAAGATGCCATGACTACTACATCCTGATTACGTTCCAGTCCCGTCATAAACGCAGCCTCCGCCAAAGCGGCAAGGTGACTGTTCGCATCGGGTCTGTTGAACCTTCCGTTTGCGCCTTCTATATGGCAGGCATATTCGCCTGCGAAAACTTTGATATCACGGGGATAATTGTCGTAAAACGTATTGTTTTCGATAAGCCAGTCGGGGCTTACGTAATAGTGCTCGTCTACCGCATATACAAAGTTTTTATTCTTTTCATGCTCTTTTCTTATGAAGTCCCATGAAGCACTGTAACGATCGCTGTAAACATCGGGGCCTGCGGTTCCGATAAGCTTCATATCGGGATATACTTCATGGATCTTTTTCTCAAATATGCGATATCTTTCAAAAAACTGAGAATTTTCGTCCTCCCACTGTTCGTTTCCGATTCCGATCATGTCCATGCCAAAAGGCTCGGGATGGCCCATTTGGGCTCTTAATGAACCCCACTTGGAATCTACGGGTCCGTTCGCAAATTCGATAAGATCGATCGCATCCTGAACATAATTCATAAATTCGGGATCGTTCACATCAACCTTTTCAAATGTCTGGAACTGACATGCAAGTCCGACGCTTACAACAGGCGCGGGTTTGCAGTTTAAATATTCGCAAAGAAGGAAGAACTCATAAAATCCGATCTCGTAAGATTGACCGTAATAATGATAAGGTCCGACCTCCGGCTCAAGCCACGATGTATGGACTGCCCATCTCGACCAGTTAAACCTTCTGTCTTTCACCTCTCCGACAGTACGTTTCCAGTCATAACGGCTTTCAAGCGTCGAACCTTCGACCACGCATCCGCCGGGGAATCGAAGAAAATCAGGCTTAATGTCTTTAAGCATGTTCACCAGGTCTTTTCTGAAAAGACCCATGACAGCATCAGAGGGTTTAAGTGAAAAAAAGTCAAAACATATCCTTCCGGTATCGGCGATAATGACTTTAACCTGTGCAAAACTAACGTTTGCTTCCGCCTTTATTGTAGCTTTGTACTCTTTGAATTCGCTCGAATTTACGGTAAAGTCAACACCAAAAGCCACTGCATCGCCCTTAACTGCCTGCAATGTCACTTTTCTTTCCGTATCTGCCTTGGCGTAAAAAGAAACCTCGTACGAAGCGCCTTTTCTTACGCTGAAACCATCATAAGCATTGTTTGAAAATCCCGAGCCCGACATAAGCACATCGCACACAAGATAATGAGGATTGGCGCAGCTTACGGGGTTTTCATCCGAAATTGAGATCATAGCGTTCCCTTCGGATCTCCATGCATACAATCCGTCAAATTTTGTTTCAAACTTTCCAAAATCTTCGGAAGAGGCATAAAGCATCTCGAAATTTCGGTTCTGTATCAGCTGAGCATTCAGTCCGCCGTCAAGTCCGTAATTAATATCTTCAAAAAAGAGACCTATCATGTCGGTTTTCTCCGATCCGTCTTATTAAATAAAAGGCCTGCTGAAATGCAGGCCGAATAATCATTAGGAAAAACACGTATTTAACGCGATGAAAACGATTAAGTAAAGTACAAAAATATATATAGATCACACTATGGAATCTCTGTGGATCATCTCACACATTATCCTGTAAGGATCTTTTTTTGTATTTCTGAAATCTTCGTTTTCGATTTCTTCAATTATCAGTTCACAGCATTTAATACCGATCTTTTCAAGCATGATCTCGCTTGTTGAAAGAGTCGGATACAAGTATTCGGACATTTCTCTGTTATCAAATCCAAAGATCGAGATATCTTTTCCCACGATGAGATCTTTCTTACGTACACAATCGTAAGCACCTGCAGCCATAAGATCGTTCATGCAAAAGAGCGTCTTCACTCCCTTTGCGATAAGTTTCTCTGCCGCTTTCTCGCCGGATTCTCTTTCCCAGTCTCCGTATTCGATAATATTTTTATCAAATTTAATGTTATTTTTCTTTAAACTGTCCTTATATCCCTCCATACGCCACATCGTATGGAAGTTGTCGGGCTTACCTCCGATAACACCGATCTTCTTATGTCCCTTCGAAATAAGATAATCAATGATCTCCTCACTGGAGTTTGAATCGTCAATAACCACCGATTTATAAACATTGTCTTTTGACATTCCGTATCCGAAAACAACCGGAATATCATAATCGTTGGGAACACAATCAAGTATACGACCGTGAGCCGCAACATATATAACACCGTCCGCACGAACGGCTTCGGCCTCCAAAAATGCGGGTGCCGTATTTTCTTTTAACAGGTGCTCGTCACCGAGTTCACCGTTGTATGCCTTTTTCCACTTCTCGTACATACTCATGTTGATAAGGAACGTACGATATCCGGAACTTTCGGCATGAGCCATGATCGATTCAACGATCGCAGGAGTCGAAAAAGATTGGCAAAGTTCTTCCGTAATGATACAGATAGTCTTGTTGTTTGTTCTTCGCATTCCCTGCGCGTAATAATTTGGCTTGTAACCTGTCTCCTGCACAACTTTCAAAACGCGATTACGCGTTTCTTCGGTCATGTTAGTCTTTCCGTTGAGGATATTCGAAACTGTGCTCGGAGACACATCGCACATCTTCGCTATTTCTTTTACCGTTATCAAAGCTGAAGCTCCTTGGAGAATTCACTATAAATGCGATTATATCAGATAAAAAGCTTCTTTAAAATACCCCTGCCGGAAAAACCGGCAGGGGATAAATTTAGGTTGCCGTAATTATTTAGCTGCCTTCATAGCGTCAAGTTCGATAGTGTACTTGTCAACATCAAACTTGTAAAGATCCTGGAATCCCAAGCTGTCAAGATTGGTAACCATGGTATCCCACATAGAATCGAATTCAGCTTCGCTTGATGCAAAGATCATCTTCCAAGATGCATCCTTAACTTCCTGTCCAACCTGATTTCTGATAACTGTGATATCAGCATCTTCGGTAGGAAGAGAAACAGATACGCTGGGTCTTACAAGAAGAGCATTGTTTGCTTTCATCCAATCAACGGGTTCAGCAACACCAAATCTTGCGGACCATTCATTCTTGGTCTTTGTAGCCGTAGCTTCTTTCCATGATGACCAGTGAGTATTGCCGTAAGGTTCACCTGTGTTGGGGTTGGTGGAGATAGAGCTTACGATCCACTGGTTGATTGCGTTGTTACCGTCTGAGTAACCTGCTCCGCCGTACTCTTCGGGAACCGGAAGGTTATCCATAAGTGCATTGTCGTTCATGATGGTGTATTTTCCGTCAGCACCTACAGAATAGTTGAAGCCTTCGATACCGCAGTGCTGGAAGGTAACACCTTCGGGAGATGCGTACCAGTCAAGGAACTTCATGATTCTGTCATACTTTTCACCTTCAACGCCTGAACCAACGCCGAAGATACGTCCCGATCCGTAATAGGTATCGGATGTGGTGTAGTAAAGCTGATCCTTAACAGGGATAAAGATCATACCCTTGCCGTCTGCAAGTCTTTCCTGGGTGTTCCAGAAACCTACCTGCCAGCTGTACCAGAATGTGTAAACCTGTCCTGCGCTCATCTTAGCACATGCAGCGTCCCAGTTCTGAGAACCTGAGTCGGGATCAACGAGACCCATCTGGTTTGCTTTCCATAAGAACTTAAGCATCTTATAGTATGTACCGTTCTTGTCGGTAAGAGGGATGAACTTGTCATCTTTTGTAAGGATTGCAGCGCCTTTGATCTTCTCGCCATACCATGTGGTAAGCTGAACAACGTTTGCAATACCGATCATACCGTCGTTGTTATCCCAGTCAGGCCAAAGTGAGAAGCCGTAAGCGGGATCGCCGTTTTCGTTGGTAGGGTTAGCGTCCTGGATGAGCTTGATGGTATCAAGAAGTCCGTCAAGGTCAGCGATGTCGGGAGCGCCTACTGCTGAATAAAGGTCCCAACGAAGCATGGGGCTTGAATAAATAACGTCATCCGAGAAAGATGTGGGTGAAGTGTTGGTCATTTCACAAGGAATACCGTAAACAGCGCCTGTTGTAGAAATACCGCTGTTGTAGGTTGTGATCTGCTTGTCAAACTCCATAAGGTTGCTGCAGTTCTTAATCTCGCCTGAGATATCCTTTATAAGACCTGCGTTAACACAGTCAACAAAGTGACCGGGATCGAGTAAAACGATGTCGCCCAAGTTTCCTGTTGCGGTTCTTGTCTGGTAAACAGCATCACCTGCTACCTGAGGAGCAATGATGTTAAGTTCGATATTGAAACGATCCTTAACAACCTTTGCGAACCAACCTGTCTGTGTTCCCTGATAGTTAGCTGCTTCATCGTATACTTCAACAACGAGTAAATCGTCTGAAGATGCTGATGAATCGCCGTTATCAGTCTTTGCTGTGTCCGTTGAAGTGTTAGCGGTTGAAGTCTTGTCTGTTGATGCTGCGTTGTTGCCGCAACCTGCAAGCATAGCTGCTACCATTGTCAACGAAAGTAATAATGCTACTACTCTCTTCTTCATAATTTCCTCCTTCTAAAGAATATGAAAATAAATAGTTTATATATCCAACGGCGATGCCGTTAAATACCGTGTATCAACCCTTAACCGCACCGATCATGATTCCCTTGGTGAAGTACTTCTGGAAGAACGGATATACCAGAAGAATGGGTGTTACGACAACGATCGTGACCGTCATACGTACGGATGTCGCAGTCTGCATCTTGGCCATGGAAGCCGCGATATTTGCGGAAGAAGAACTTCCGTTAAGCAGCGCTTTTATGGAACTGGACTGCGTTATGTACTGATAGAGTACAAACTGTAAGGTATTCAGTTTTTTGTCGGTAATATAGATCAGCGTATCCTGGAAAGAGTTCCACTGATTTACCGCCGTAAATATCGCTACGGTCGCAAGTATCGGTTTGATGACCGGGATCATGATCCTGAAAAATATGGTCAGCGTTCCCGCGCCGTCTATCAATGCCGCTTCCCGCAACTCTCCGGGCGTTGCCTCGACAAACGTCTTGCAAAGTATCATGTAAAACGGGCTGATCGCCGTAGGCAAAATGTAGATCCAGAAGTTGTTGGTAAGCTTTATGTTGGTCATCGTAATGTAAAGCGGTATGATACCTGCGTTAAAATACATTGTGGCCGCTATAAATCTGAACCAGAACTTTCTTCCCCACATATTCTTGCTGGTGAACATGTAACCCAGGAATGCGGAGGTAAACACTACCACGATCGTACCGATGGCCGTTCTTGCAAGAGATATCTTTGCCGCGTCGAACAATCCTTCAAGCTTCATTACCGAAACATAGTTCGTGAAGTGAACTTCAAGAGGAACGAAGATTACTTTACCTCTCTCGCTTAACTGGTTGCTGCTTATCGAGTTGATAAAGATGTAATAAAACGGATATACACACACAAAAGCGAATATCGAATATACGATGTATGTGATAACGCTTATCATTATGTCGCCGAAGGAGCGTTTGTAATGTACGCCCGAAGGCCTGTAATCATCAAAGTCTTTTTGTCTTTTCTTCATACCGTTAACCCCCTTTAAATGAATCCTTCGCCGCGCACAAGCTTCGAGAAGCCGTTAGTGAGGGTCAAAAGTATAATGCTGACTATTGTTTTAAGAATGCTGACCGCAACCGAAAGCGAATATCCGCCGCTTCCCATCGCCAGGTTGTAAACGTACAAGTCCAAAACCTGGATGTATTCTTTGTTGAACGAGTTCTGGAATACGTAGAACTGTTCCATACCGTTCGTAAGGAAGTTTGCGAGGTTCAACATTACGATTACGAAGTAGGTAGGCAAAATGCTCGGGATCGTAATGTGGCGGATGATCTGCATACGGTTTGCACCGTCAACTCTTGCCGCTTCGATCATCTGCTCGTCTATTCCGGTGATGGCCGCGATGTACATGATCGCTGCCCATCCTGCGTTCTTCCATGTCAGCCACAGCCATTGCTTAAAGTAGATGTGACTCGTCGATTTTAAGAAATCTATCGGTCTGTCTATAACATGCAGGTTAAGTAAGATCGTGTTTACAACACCCGTGCTGTTAAGAACCGAATAAGCGATGGAGAAAACAAGGACCCAGCTTATGAAGTTGGGGATCGTTGTAACCGTCTGAACGAACTTCTTAAAAGGAACACATTTGATCTCATTAAGAAATACCGCAAACATCATGGGGAACCATGAGAACAAAAGGCTCAGACCGCTTATTGCGAAAGTGTTTCGTAAAACGCCGAGTATCTGCTTAACCTTTACGGGGTTTTCCACCATGGACTTGAACCACTTAAGTCCCACGAACTTATCGGGTGTAAGTGCCTGGGGAGGCTTGTAATCAAAAAACGCATATATCCAGCCGTAAAGCGGATAATAGCAGAAGATCGCGATTATGATTATGAAAGGAAGCACTAAGAGAAACTCCTTAAATCCTTCGCGCTGTTTCCTGGTTTTGAACATAAAAAATACCTCTTTTTACCCAATCGTAAATCGATTTATTAAAACGTTTTATTAAATCGTTTTACTAAAATATACCCTTACTGATTTTCGTAGTCAACGAAATGTTAAGTAAATTAATTATTTTTGTGGAAATGATATAAAAATGAGAGGGGGTTTTTGTACAAAAAATCGAAACGACATTACATCGTTTCGATCAAGAAGTTTATGCAATATGTGAAAAAGAAAAAACTTTGTTACATTTTCAAAATGACGGATCTTACAAAGTAGGTTCCGAATATTATCGCCAGCAATGTTACCACGGTCATCAGAACATAAAGCCCTCTTTTATATTCAAAGGTTTTGTACGCCTGTCCCAGTCGGATCAGCACAAACGTGTAAAATCCTATAAAAGGAAGGGTTGCGATGAGCAGGATGTTGTAGGAAAAAGCCCAGAACAACAATTCCATGATCATAGCTCCGCACCAGATCTTTCGAAAATCGTCTCTGGGATGCTTATCGTCCCAGTCCCGCTTTTCATCACAAATTTTATTGATCGCGATCAACATGCTTTTGAAACTTAAAAGAAACTTTACATGAAATTCTTCCATGTTCCGAAGTTCTTCGTCTATGTCGTCGCCCCAGCCCAAACCTGCCATATTCTCCTCCGTTACTTGCAAAGTATCTCGGCTATGGTATCAGCGTAGTTTCTTGCCTGAGTCGCATCCAGCCCCAGCACCTTTGACCACAGTTTAAGTCCCTGTGCGTAGTACATTATGAGCTCGACGGTTTTATTCACATCGACTCTTTTGAATTCGTGGCTTCTTATTCCGTATTCGATAAGATCGGACCAGTTCTTTCTGGCACGCTCATCTATTTCTTTGTAAAACTCGGCATGACCCGTTCCGGCATATTCATACACCGCAAAGGTAAGCGCCGATTCGGGATCGATTATATCAACGGCGATTCGGTCGAAGGCATCGAACAATATCCTTTTTGCACTCTCTCCACGTGCGATAGCTTCTCCAAACGAAAACTCATCGAGAAGCACCTCATTGAATATCTCCTCCGTGGACGAAAAATGTCTGTACAAACCGCCTCGACTGAGTCCGGTGCTGTCGCAGATGTCTGTCATCGTGACATCCTTAAAGCCCTTCATCGCAAACAGCTCGCCCGCTGCCCGTATTATTGCTGTTTTTGTGGCATCTCCCTTGGCACTCATATGCAACCTCCATGTTTGAGACACAGTTGTCGCTAATATTATGTAACCTTATTTCGGGATTGTCAAGATTATGCTCAGGGGTAAAAAGAAACCTCTACGCGTTATCGATCTTCTCGCGCTCTTTTAAAGCATTGTAAAGTCCGGGGAGATCCTTTTCGACTCTCATGACTTTTCCTTCGGCATTCAAAAAGCAATGTTCGGAATGAGCTTTGCATACCGTCTTGCCGGATGCGTTCTTCATAACATATTTAAAAGAAAGCCTTATGCCGTTAAACTCCTCAACGTAAGTCTCGATTGTGATGTCTTCGGGAAACTTCGTTGCGACACTGTATTTAACGTTCACAGCAGCCACGGGAGATATGACTCCCGCCGCTTCAAGCTTGTCGTAATCCTGTCCGATCTCTTTAAGATAGAACACTCTCGCCTCTTCCATCCAGCGAATGTAATTGGAGTGGTGCACGATCCCCATCTTGTCGGTCTCGTAATACTGCACCGTGTGCTTGTAAGTTATCATTTTATGCCTCTGTATCTGTATTGTCGTTGTCGTCGAGCTTCTTTAACGCTTCGTTCATCTTGTCGGCATCGCCCTTTAAAAGAATCGCCGAAATCACAACGGTGAAGATGTATACCGCGCCGACGCTAAGAGTGATCTCAAGTATTCCCGAAAACGTTGCTTCAAACCATCCGAACGAAACGCCGATGATTGTCATTATGATGCACATACTAAGGTAATGAAGTAAGAAGAACACAAATCCGAAACATTTGCCGACTTTCTTCTTCGGTTCGTACGTGAAGAATACCGTGGTGACCAAAGCCGTAACCAAACCTGCGGCAAGTATACGTATCACGATATTTGCGGGTATGTAATCGTATTTCAACACGATCAGTCCGACGATCAATGTGATGCCGGTCGTGATCGTTATTGTCCATCTCAGAAAGTTTTTCAAAAAAGTTTTCATGCACCGTTCTCCGTTATCTGCCTATGCCGAGTTTCTTTTTAAGATCGGGGACATATCCTCTTGAGATTATGATGTCTTCGCCGTTCTTAAGTCTTGCAACGAATCTTCCGTTAAACTCGGGGCTTAAATGATCTATCGCTTTGATGTTTACGATGGCATTCTTCGATATTCTTATAAAGGAAGAACCTTCAAGGAGTTCCTCCAGTTCAAACAGTTTTTTCTTTGTCTCGTAACACTTGTCTTTTGTATATGCAAAGACTCTGTTGTCGACCGCATCAAAATAGAAAATGTCTTTAAGTGGGATCATTACGATGTTCTCATCTGCATAGACCGCCATCGTATCTTTGCCCACACCGTCTTTTAAGCGACGAACCGTTTTTAACACTTCGTCGCTTAAATTGGCCATCTTTATGATTATTTCATCTTCTTCGCCGGGTAACGGCGTTTCAATGGTTATCTTCATTATCTGTCTTTCTTCTTGCTGTAAGTGATGTGTATCGTGGAAAGTATTACAAATACCACACCCACTGCCATGAGTATACCCACTTTTGAGCCCTGAGACAATTGATTTTTGCCAAAGAAAAGGTCCATACCCATCAGTTTGTCGAGTTCCCGGCGCATAAGCTCGGGAGTTCCGTCAAAAAGCGTGTCTTCCACAGGGTTAAGCATGATCTTTCTCATAGCGGAAGTCGAATATATGAAGGGGAAGAACTTGATCATCTTCTGCATTGCGGGACTCATCTGGCCTATCGGGAAGTAAATGCCGCCGAGGAAACCTGCGAGAGTGCCGAGTACGATACCGATACCGCTCCATGCGCTCTGACTCTTTACCATCGATGCGAATAAGAACATGATCGATGAGAACACGAACGTATTTACCATTATAAGAAGCAACATCTTTAACTGCGTCTCAACCGGAAGAATGTCTACTCCTTTGATGACGCCGATGATCTCGGTAACGATGAGTGTGAAAACGCTCATCATCACGCCGGTGATCCATGAACTTGAAACGTATCCGAGTACGAATACCGATCTGTTCACGGGCATTACCATGAGTGAATTGAGACGGTTGCCGGTTCGGTCTTTTATCATATTTGAATAGAAAGAATGTGTTACGGTCGATGCGTTGATCGTGATGATACCTGCGCATGTCCACAAGAACACGATGTCCTTGCAAAGCGCGGCATCCTCTTCGCCGCCTCTTCCGGGGATGAGTTTAAGTATGTCAAGGATCGCGCTGCCCGTCACGTCTCCCAAAAAGAACACCATTAAGAAGATAACTATGAGCATCGATAACAGTGAGAAGAACACTGCCGAAAAATCTCTGAAGTAAAGTCCCATATTTCTTCTGTTTATCGCCAAAAAGCTTTTCATTATCTCATCCTCCCGTTCATTGAAGTAACGTTTATGAAAACGTCGTCCATATTTCCCTGTACTATCTCAAATCCGTCTATTATTCCTTTTAATCCTTCGGCTTTCTTTGCCGCTTCGAAGGGATCCTTTGCCTCTATGAAAGCTCCGTACGCCGTGTCGGTAATTTTTTCTTTCTCCAGGATTTCCTCTACTTTTTCTTTCTTATCGGGTGTAAAGTAAAGTTTCAAGCTGTCTTTGGCGTATTTATCTTTAAGTTCAAAAGGTGTTCCTTCGGCAAGCTTTTTGCCTTTGTCGATGACTATTATCTTGTCGGCCGCCTGTGCTTCTTCCATGTAATGGGTGGTAAGAAATACGGTCATGTCCGTGTTCTTTCTTAATGTATCAACCGCTTCCCAAACATCGACTCTCGTCGCGGGATCGAGTCCGGTAGTCGGTTCGTCCAGGAAGAGAATCTTAGGCGAATGCATCAGTGCGAAGGCTATCTCGCATCTTCTCTTCTGACCTCCCGAAAGCACTTTGTACTTCTTGTCGATAATGTCAGAAAGCTTAAGTATGTCGGAAAGATCACTAAGTCTTTCTTTTATCGTCTTATCGGAAAGGCCCAACATCTGAGAGCGGATCTTTATGTTTTCTTTTACCGTGAAAAGCTCATCGAGAACGTTTGACTGATATACGACACCGATGGTTCTTCTTATATCCATGTCGTCCTTTCCCAGCCTGTAGCCGTTTAAGAAAGCGGTGCCTCCGTCGGGAGTAAGTATGGTGGAGAGCATGTTTACCGTTGTAGATTTGCCCGCGCCGTTAACTCCGAGAAATCCTAAGAAGTCGCCCTGTCCCACAGTGAAACTCAGTCCGTCCACCGCGTAAAAGTTTCCGTATTTTTTTGTAAGATTGCTGATCTCAATCGAATTCATCCGATCCTCCTTGCAGATCACTTAAGTGACCTTTCGTTCATCTGTTGATCGAATGATATGAGAAA
>CAMPBP010000004.1 GCA_946639085.1 uncultured Lachnospiraceae bacterium | reverse complement strand
CGGAATACGTGTGGATGCAGTCGCTTCCATGCTTTATCTTGATTACGGCAAGAAGGACGGAGAGTGGGTTGCCAACAAGTATGGCGGCAACAAGAATCTTGAAGCGATAGAATTCTTCAAGCACTTAAACAGCGTTGTTCACAAAGAGTATCCCGGATTTATGACCATAGCAGAAGAATCTACCGCATGGCCCAAGGTTACCGGCGCCGTGGAAGATGACGGACTTGGTTTTTCTTTCAAATGGAATATGGGATGGATGCACGATTTCTGCGAATACATGAAATTGGATCCGTTCTTCAGACGCGGAAGCCATTACAATATGACATTCGCCATGAGTTACAACGAGTACGAGAATTACATTCTTCCGCTCTCACACGATGAGGTCGTACATCTTAAGTGCTCCATGGTCGAGAAGATGCCCGGATATAAAGTGGACAAGTATGCGAACCTTCGCGTGGGATATACGTTTATGTTCGGCCACTGCGGAAAGAAACTTTTATTCATGGGACAGGATTTCGGTCAGGAACGTGAATGGAGCGAAGAAAGAGAGCTTGACTGGTATCTTCTGGCAGAACCTCTTAACAGCGGAATGAAAGAATATGTGGGAGAACTGTTAAAGCTTTACAGATCGCATCCATGCATGTACAGAGATGACAATTCCTGGAAGGGATTTGAATGGATAAAGGCTGACGATTCGGATCACAGCACTTACGTATTCATAAGACGTACCGAAGGCGAAAAAAAGAGCCTGATCTTTGTTCACAATATGACTCCCATGAAATGGGATAATTACAAGATGGGCGTTCCGGTTCCCGGTAAATACAAAGTTGTTTTAAACAGTGATGAAACGAGATTTGGCGGAAACGGAAATGAATTAAAAGAAGAATACGAAGCAGTGAAAGATCTTTGCGATTATAAAGACTACGCAATAACCTTTGATCTTGCTCCGTATACTGCAGTTGTTTTTGAATTTGAAGAAGCTTAGGGAATGATCTTTCTTAAGCCCGGAATCAGACTCAGAATGAAACGGATCAGCAGTGCCGTCAATACTCCGAGCACAATCCATAACGCACATGCACCGAACCATGTGATAACATTAACCGTCTTTTCGTAGACAGGTAAATAGAGTTCTTTCATCTGGATTTCGATCAAATATGCAAGGAATACACCGTCACCAAGTACTTTGAGTACTTTGGCGGTGTTTTCTTTTAGCGTTTTATTCATAAAGAACAGCTTTATATCTGCATAGATCGTAAATGCAAACAAGACTTCGGTTCCGTTTAAGTAAGGACCTATTTTATCTTGAGTTGTGTAGTATAAGTTTATGTACCAAACGTTTGTGGCAACTGCGAGGACCATAGCAAGGTTGAGAAGAAGCATTTTCTTCTTATTGCTTATAAAATCGCCAAGATGATTTTCAATATAATATCCGACGAAGGGTGCTATAAAGAGCGAATCCCAAGGACCGAAATTAAGCGCTATGTGTTCGGTCTCCATGTAATACTCAAGTATCTTTAATATGAATTCCACTACAAAGAAAAGGCCAAAGAGGTATTCAAACTCTCTTTTTGACATATGCTTTGCTGCCGCAGAAAAAAGCGGAAGAAGGCATAAGAAAACAAGATAAGCGTTCAAGAACCAATATTGTGTAATGAGCACATATCCGTAGATCATCCTCAAAAGGTCAAGAAATGGATTTTCAAGCATTTCAGGCGAGTGAATGGCGCCGTAATAAAGCTGAAACAAATTGAATACCAAAATGATGATGATGTATCTGGGGATTCTCTTGGTGATAAGGTTTTTAAGATTAACCTGTCTTGAAAGGAGCAATCCACCGGAAATTGCAAAGAAAAAATACGGACCCGCCAAAGCTATTGAATAAAGCGTCATGGAAGTAAAATAGCTTATAATGCCGCCTTCAATAGTATAATGATGAGCTCCGTTGTTTCCGGTATGCGCGAAATAAACCAGCAGAATGGCTAAGAGTCTTATAACATCAAGATAGCTTTTATGTTTGGTAATGTCGAAAGTCTTTGAACTCATTAAAGATTACGCCTCCACAATGAGATAGCGACCGTCGCCTATATCAAAGACTTCGCAGGCTTCAAGAATGGTGTCGGCATCGATATCCGTGCCTTCTTCTTCAAAATACTCCAAAACTTCCTTTTTGCCTTTAACTACAACAGCAAACATTTCCTCAAGAAATTCAGCAGCTTCCTCTTCTGTGGATGCCACTTCTTCGGGAAAGAGTTGTAATTGATTATCTAAAAAACATTTGAGAACTTTTTTATCAAACATGATCGTTATCCTTTCATACAGACAACGATATTTTAACATAGAATAAGAACTAAAAAAAGAATTGGGTTATAAAGAAATCGGTAAGCAATAAGATCACATCGCAAAATATCCATAGTATAGCCACATGCCGATAAAGATAAAACCTGCAGAGGCGAGTATCAGGCAGATTCCTTCTTTGATCATCAACGGACGTTTATGTTTTGAAGTCGGCTTTTCATGTTCTGTGGAAGATTCTTCAAAATAATCTTCAAAAGAGAATTCATCTTCGGAAAAAGTTTCTGTGACAGTTTTTATGTTGTCGACGGCTTCATATAAAGAAGCCATGCTTACATTTTCTGAAGCTGCGAGTTCATACATCGCATAGCCTGCTTTTACGGCATCATTATCGTCTGAAGGGATATGCATGATGAGTTCATTCATTAGATTTAAAAGATCTTCTCTCGGACCTTCTTCGTATGAAATCTTTTTGGGAAGATACAGGAATTCATAGTCTCCTGTTAAATTGTTCTTATATATTGTGTCGGGTTCAAAAGAAATGCAGGATTCTTCAAGGAGATATTCACATCCGACTTTAGAGACTTTAAGGATAGATCCGATTAAAAGTCTTATCTCATTGTAATCCGGATCGTTATGAGCTAGAAATCTCGATAAACTTGTTTTGTCGGTCACATCGTAATATGCTCTTTTTTCTCCGTCAATCTGCCTGATATTTATGGGAATAAGTCCGTCTATTACATTTTCGGTGATCATTTTTAATCTATAATCGTCTTTTATTTCGAAATCAATCCCTGCGATCAGATATGTCTTCCCCAGTTCATTTTTCAGATTGTAAATCATAAGGTTTCTCCTGTTTAAACGAAACGATTATCTATTGCTCTTTTACACCTCTCATAATGTCGTCGCTTATAAGCATTATCGAAGAAGGGTTTAAAAGAGTCATTTCTTTTCGGTCGCTTATCTTAATGTCATTTAGCTTATAGAAAACACCAAGTTCGCTTTTAATCGGAATTGAAAAGAGAACATCAGAGTCTACGACTATTTTTGTTCCGTGCTTAGAAATACGCATATTCATATTTCCTATAGAAAGGTAAGGCCTTTCAGCTTTTATAAGAGAGAATGCGCTATCCGATTTATCAAGAAAGGCATCTTTATCTTCGTTGTAGTATTCGGCGGAATATAATGCCATCAACTGTGTATCATTGCAAAGCAATGTACGATCGTATAAGAAAAAGATCAAATATATAAATATGGCAAAAGCAAATATCATAAGCGGGAAAACAACAGTCGCTTCTACTGTCATATAGGCATCAGCAAATTCTTTTTGAGAAGTGTGTTTTACAAAAAACCGCATATTAATACTCCTAAAAGAATGAAAGGAACGAAGGGAAGTTTGCTTTTGGCTTTCATTTTTCCGAAACACATCATTATTGCACCAAACAACGCGGCAAAAATGAAAGCCAAAAGAATTATCATTAATACAACTCCGACGTTAAGCACACTTCCCAAAAACAAGCATATAATTCCATCGCCGTATCCTATACACTCTTTCGTAAGGTGTGCCACAATGAGTATGGCGATCCCCGGATAGAATCGCGCGAAGTACTCGAAGAAATGTGGCACACCGTTTAAAAGAGTGTGTAGCATTACAGCACAAGGGAGACTTCCGGTAATGAGCCAATAACTGATTTTTCGTGTCTTTATATCAGTAATAGATGAGGGAATAAGAACAGCCATCAGAATGGCCCATTGCCAGTAAGTATAATTCATATGATTTGCCGTCCGGTTCCTTTGCTATCAATTACCGCTTGATTCACAAAACTTACATTTGGTTCTGTCTTTAACAGAAGATAGAGGAACCTCATATATATTTACTTTTAATTCACTGCATTTTTTGTCGGAATGATATCTTGTTCCGTATTCGGTAATATAAACAAAGTCACCAAATCCGTTTCCTGAGCATTTCTCGCAAGGGTAGTACTTTGAGCCGCTTTCATTTCTTTTGCTCGGAATTTCTGAGCTTTTAACAGCAGTAACTTTATACTTTAGGGCTCTGCAATCAAGATCCGTATGATATACGCTTCCGGTTGGAGTTATATATACAAGTTCATCCGATTCTGTCTCTTTTCCGCAGTATCCGACAAACATTTTGGAATAGAAATGATTTGTCAGTATTATTGCGGGGATACCCGGAATATCCAAAGGAGGACTAACGCTGTAAGTAACAACTATGTCAATTGCGTCCTCTTTGGAATAATCACTTAACAGAGTGGTTAGAGAATCTATCTTTTTTGAAACCGGTAATTCATTTATTTGTTCTTTAACATATAATTCATTCCAACCTACGTTGAGAGCAAGATTTGTCAGTTCATTATCAATTCCGACTTCACTTTTAAGTAACGAATACGGGTAAGAATAGGCCACCATTTCGTTACCGATAAGATTAAGTTTTGCACCTATTTCGTTATGAATATGGAAAAGCTTTATAAACCACATGATACTTACAAAAAAGAGTATTAAGAACGGAAGTATCATGGTTGCTTCGACAGTGGCACTTGCTGACAGTTTTGGCGACATCCTCTTTTGGCTTTGAAAAATGAATGGATTATTGCATTTAGCTGAAGATATATGATTAAAGTCCGGGAGAGAAATCTTTCTATTTTTATTGTGTTTGCTTTGCTTTAAGGGGAATAGTCCGTCAAAAAAGGACATCGCCAAAACCCTCATTCAAGTACCTGCCTTTTTCTTACTGCGGTAAAATGCAAACCGTGATCACTTTTTACATACACTTGCGCCTCCCACATATCAAAACAGTTGTCTAATCTGAAATACTCATTTCCCGGCGTGTTTCTAATATCCATTTCGATTATGTCGGAAAGCCTTAATACAAGCTTTTTTTCGCCTGTCAAATAGATAAATATTCTTAAATAGTCTTCATATGACAAACCTTCGGTATAGTTACCTGAACTGTCGCTTCCGAAAAGAATGGAACCGATGCCTGTGATCCACTGTGAACAGTCTTTGATCAAAGGTATTTTTCCACCGTTCATAATAATCTTCAGATCAGTTTTACTCTCGCAATTTACCCAGTAAGCAATGATTATCGTTTCAAGCAATTCAGTGGCTTCCGGAATTCCAAGTGCCGCGCATATTCCCGTACAGAAAATGCTTATCTTGTTCATCCTGTCGCCGTCGGACAATAACGTGATCATATTGGCGGCTTCTCTTATCACCATTATCCTTCTTGCTACGGAAGCAAGATTATCACAATCCGAGTCTTTTCCGGACACCAGGTATTCTGATTGGTATTTAAGAACCGAGCCTTCTTTTGGAGTAATGAAATTACCGCATTTAAGTAATGCATATTCCCTTAGGAAAAAGAAGTTACTTGCATTTTTATCGTACTCGCATTTCAGATTACCTTTATTTAATTCTCTTTTTCCTGCGTATGCTTGGGTATCAATCTTAATCGTAGAAATGTTTTCAATACCGGCAACTCTTTTAAGAATATTCCATGGCCAAACAATATCTTCAGATAAACTGTTTCCTCCGGAATCGGAAGGGAGCCAGCCGGAATAATCCAATCCATATTTTGAATCCAAAATTCCGGCTGATGAAAAAGCTTCATCATAAGAAACTCCTTCCGAAAGATTATAGTCTTCTATGATCTTTATCCATTCCACCACTCGATCTATATATGCAACTTTATAGTGATATTTCATCAAATTGATTGCCTGATGTTCTATTGCAGCCGCTTGATCATCCGTTGAAAGGCAAACCGCCAAAGTTTCGGCTTGAGAACATTCAAGCTTAAGGAGATCCGTACCACCAATCAACCCCAGTCGACACTCATCAAAGTTTTTATTCATACAATCTTTCAGATGTTCCTCGGATAACTTCATTCCGTAAGACTGTGTCATATACGATGAATCAACAAATATGAGTCCGTATTGCTTCCACAACTCTTTGTTGTATTCAGAGAAGATCGATGTCATAGCAGTATCGGTCGCGCTTACGGTTTTAACGCGTATTGCGTTTTCACGAATCGATACGAACAAGCCAAAGATGAGTGACATGATAATTGCTATCGATGCGGTAAAAAAGACCGTTACATATCCGTCACTAGATTTTGTTTGTCTGTTTGGATATCTTGTCGAAAAGATCATTAACTATCTCCACAATCTCTTTTTTGAAAATGACAACGAGGCCAACAAGCACAACGATTATCAATATGACTTCAACGGTGCCCATTCCGTCTTCTTCTGTTATCAATTCTTTAAAACCTTTACATCTCATATTTTTCTCCTTTACATGTTTACGAATGCAGGAACCATTATAAGAACCATGACAACGATCATGAGCATCATCATAGGTAACAAAAGCTTGGTTCCCGCTTCTTCTCCTTTGATCCTTGCGCGTCTTTTTCTTTCATCGAAAGCTATTTTTGCCTCTTCATTCAGCAATGCTGTAAGATCTGTGCTTCCTTTTCTTAGGTTTTGAGACAATAGCGATGTGAATCTGGTAACCGCAGGGATTGCGATTCTCATAGAAAGATTCATATAGGCCGCTTCTTCCGATATTCCGGTTTTCAACTCATTTATCATTCTGTTTATTTCTTCATACAGTGGATTCTTCTTTTTTGTGATAACCGAATCCTCGTAGATTTTTATCCAGGCGTTCCTAAGATTCATTCCCGATGAAAGATACATGATCATTTTTTGTAAAACTATGGGGTATTCTTGTTCAATCAAATCTCTTGTTTTCTTCTTTTCTCTGTCCCGATCATGTCTTGATCCAAGTTTGACCAACAATAGTGCTACAAGTCCCAAGATCAAGATTATCGGATTCTTCTTCTGGTAAATATCCTCGTAAGTGATGCTGTGACCGTTGATAGTTTTGGGAAGAGAAAGGTATTCTTCTTTTACCGATTCTTCTTCAATCCTCTTTATTTCTTCGTCCAGTTCTCTCCGAACGATATCCAAAGAGTCAGTTTCATTGGCGTGATGATGAATGACAAGTTCGAGTTCTTTCTCCCAATCGTCATATTTTAAAGTACATAAAACGGTAGTTTCTCCCTTATTTTTTGAGAGCAGTTCACCGGATGACGAGATAGATTCTCTGTCTTTACTTATAAAACTGATTTCAAAGGGATAACCTTCAATCTGATCAAAAAAAGTCAGATTTCCCGTAACAAGTTCCAAAGAATCGTTGCCGTTTAGAAACTTGTTTAAAAGGATTGGATAGCAGTCATCGAACATTTCATCGAGTTCTTCTTTTGACAATTTTCTTCGGGAAACATTTATTTCGTATGGTTCTTCTCCTACGTCTTCTATGCTGGCTACAAGTTCAACGTTAAGATCTTTCTCATAATATTCGCCGCGCTTTATGAGGCCGTCCTTTGATACAGCAGGTTCGCTGTCCGATCGCAAAAAAGCTATGAGAGATATAGCTGTGATAACGATGTAAATTTTGAATTCTTTTCCACTGAACAGCTTTTTGAGTTTCTCTTTATACATCAATCTCCACCAGTTTGTGACCAAGTATTGAAGCTCCGATATAGATCAGAAGGCATATGCTCATTACGACAATACCTTTAATGTTATGGTACATAGGATCAAAGTAGCCTTTTGAAGTAAAACCGATATAAGCGATTATAAAGAAAGGGATACATTCCATTATCTTGAGTTCAAATCGTTTTTCTGCTATAAGGACTTGAATCTCTTTTTCAATTTCAATCTTCGCGCGGAGCGTATCAGCAGTTCTTTCAAGCACTTTATTCATATTTCCGCCGTTTCGCTTGGCGGTTTCAAAAACTCTGGAAAAGATAAGAATATCATCTACTTCGCTTCGTTCACCCAGATCAAGGAGAAGACTCTCTAAGGTACGATTAATACCGATACCCTTTTTTATGTTTAGCAGTTCTTCTGCCATAAGACTGTTTTCTCCATAGAATAACAAGATATCTTTTCTGGCTTCCCAAAAGGCATTTTCGGTTGCATAACCTGCTTTTACATTAGCGTTAACGCTATAAAGTACTTCCGCAAATTCTGCAGCAAGTTTTTCTTTGCGCTTTTTTATCAATATTCGTTTGTAATACTTCAAAAAGATTGGAATTCCGGTGAGAGAAATTATAAAAACCCAAACGGATCTGTAAAAGAAATAGGCTGTTAACGCCATGATAAGTAAATAGATAGAAACGCCCCCCAGCATTTCAACCCCTGAGTATTTATAATTGTTGTACCTTCTCATATTCCCGTAACCCTTAATTAAATACCTTCATAAGCTTCTCCTTGTGAATTAATTCATTGATCATACACAATTCACCATTTTTGTACTGGAACAATTTGTTCAGAACGATCTGCCCGTTTTCAAATCCTTCGATTTCAGATATTTCAACAACTTTCCTCGAATGATCTCTTTGTCTTGAAAGATGTATGATTACATCTATTCCGCCTGCAATTTGCCCCCTTATTGCTTCAAGTGGAAGGTCCATACCCATGAGTACCATTGTTTCGAGTCTTTTGAGCATATCGTTTGTACTGTTTGCATGTCCCGTTGATAACGATCCGTCATGTCCTGTATTCATAGCCTGAAGCATGTCCAGAGCCTCTGCACCTCTTACTTCACCGACAATGATCCTTTCAGGCCGCATTCTTAAAGAAGTACGTATAAGATCTCTTATAGTGATCGGATCGCATCCTTCAATATTGGAATTCCTTGTCTCCAGACGCACAAGATTTTCCGCGTTTAAGAGTTGTAATTCAGCACTGTCTTCAATCGTAATGATTCTTTCCTCTTTAGGAATAAATTGCGACAAAGCATTAAGGAATGTTGTTTTACCGGAGCCTGTCCCGCCTGAAATGAAAATATTGTATTTCGATATGACCAGCCGCTTTAAAAACTCCGCCGCTTCTTTGTTGATCGATCCTAAAGCCAGCAGTTTTTCCATAGTTATCGGTTCTTTCGGAAAACGTCTTATCGTAACTATCGGACCGTTCAGCGCTACGGGAGAAAGAACAATGTTCACACGTGCACCGTCGCTTAGTCTTGCATCGACTATGGGATTTGCCTCGTTAACGCTTCGGTTACAACCGGCTACAATCTGCTGTATCACATCATTTAGCTTCTTGTTACTGTCGAACTTTTTGCCGGTTTTGAATAATCTTCCGTATTTCTCAATAAATATATCGTCTTTCCCGTTTATCATGATCTCGGTAACATCTTCGTCATCCAGATACTGTTGAAGAATGTCCATTCTTTTAAGAGAACTGAATATCTCTTCTCTGAACCTTTTAATCTCGAACGGTGAAAAGGCTTTTCTTTCGAAATGGCTTAAAAGAACATCATCGATGCGAGCGTATACTTCTTCCTCAGAAAGATTCCCGGCAAAATCGAGCGTTTCGAGCGTTTCGGATATTATTGTATTTTTTAGATCGTTCGAAATGCTTCTCACATAACGTCACCCGCCTCTTTTAAGCGTTCATCCTCAAACTCAAGATTCTTTTTGATATACTTGGCCAGGTCGGAGTACGGAAGCATTTCATAGGATTCGGGTATTTCCCTAAATAGAGGAACTGAAATCTTCTTTGTTTTATCGATAACATCATCGTAAGCACATTCCAAAAGAAGTGTTTCGTATTGGCTCATTTTTGCGGACGAGATTCTGCGGTTGTCAGTCACCGAATAGACTCTGGAACACAGTCTCAAAATATCGAACAGACCGTTTATTTTTTCTGATAGATCCAGTATCAGAAATTCATAATCCGTATACTCTTCAAAAGCTTTTATAAACTCTGTCCATTGTTTGGATGTAATGCCTTCATAGTTCATAAAAGAGTGAACCGGAGGAACATAGTCCAGATTTCCGATTTTTTCGGTAATACTGCTCAACCGATAAGAAAAGTTTTCGCTTCCGCATTGCCAGAAATACATAAGATCCATCAGATCGGATCTGTTGCTTGGATGCTTCAATGAATGCATCATACAATCAAAACCCGAAAAACTCTCGAAATTTAAATATAAAGTTTTTCCTCTTGTTGCCAATATTTGGCCTAAAGTAATCGCATATGTCGTCTGAAACGCTTTTTTGATCGGTGAATATATCCCGATAACATTGAGCGGTTTGTCACAGTTTCTTCGCAGTATCTGTGTTTTGCTCTCAGAACAGTAATCCATAACCTTCTTCAAGATCTCTTTTGCGGGACTGTATTTATATACAGAGCGCTGTCCCCTAATAACCTTGTTCTTCTCGTGACAAAGTTGAACAATGACAGAATTGTTATCATCAGTTTTAAGTTCATCTTTCAAATTATCGGAAATGAGTATTATTCCTGCTTTAGAGGAAACGAGATACTCGTTTAATTGACCGATATCGGTAAAAAGAAGAACATTAAATCGTCCCGATTCACCGGCATGGATATATTCGTATAGTTTTTCCGAATAATCCTTTTCTTCGTCACAGATAATGAATGTTGTTTTTCCCATAACTGTCCTCCTCTCAAAAGTGTGATCCGATGCAAAAGCAAATTGCTGCGAGCAATACCGGAATTGATAAATGAATAGAATGGTCTAGCTTAGCATCGGAAGATAAAGAAAAGTCTTCGTAGGGAATAACAGTTTTGGATCGGACAATAGTTTTGAAATAATCAAGGAGATGAGCAATCCTAACTTTAACGTTCCCAATGCAAAGAATCTTAATAACAGATTCTGCAGTCGCTATAGCAAAAACCACTAACACGAACAATAATGGTTTTTCCATTCTCACTACGGTTACAAGAATCAGCTTAACGTCTCCCGCCCCCAGCGCTCCGATTGCGAAAAATGGATATAGAATCGCAAAGATCACTGCGAGACAACCGATTCTTTGTAACGTTCCCTCAAACGTTACTTTGTTTAGATTAAATATTATCTCCCCTGATAATAGATTGATGATCAACAGGATCATCAGAAGAAGGTTTGGGATTTTGTGTTTTAGAATGTCGAAGACAGCTGTGATGCACAGTATCGACATAGCGATAATCGCTAAAAACAGTTCAACCCTTTCACCACCTAATGTACTGATTACTCATGAGTTTGTAAACCGATTATATTTTCCGAGTTTTGTTTTGTAAAGAGATTTTTTTGAAAAAAATAAAGTTTGGTATTTTTTCACAAAGAAAAAATAAAATCGACCTTCAGATGTCCCTTGAAGGCCGATTATTACTGCACTTTTATTTGTCAAAAATCAGATTTTTGAGTTGAGTTTTTTCTTATATTTATGTGTTCAGGCAAGGAAACCTCTGTTCGATGATCCTGAGGTCATATTCTCGGGAGAAAGAGATCTGTTATAGGTGAGTCCCGAGTAAACCGTTTCGGCGTTGTTCATAACGGGTTTGGATTTGTCGAGACCGGAAATCTGATGATAAACTTCACCGAGCTCTTTGAACATGTCATCAACAACATTTAAAGCTTCTTTATCGTAATCCAAAAACGCTTTGGTAAGCTGTTTGTTGCAAAAGATATATAAACTCAGGAAGGTACGGCCAAGTTCTTCCGAAGTATTAACCGATGCCATAAGCTCTTTTACGGCATTTCTGACACAGTTGACGTTTGTTCGAAACCCCGCTTTATCAGAGGCGTTGAGGCACTCGGAGGCATCTTTTATGTAAGCACGTCCGATGTCATATAAGATGGCGATCATTTCGGTTTTGTTGGCTGTAGTGATCCGATAGGTAAAGCTTTGAATGGTTTCTTTTGTCATGCTTTAATTACCTCAAAATTACTGTAACAACTGAAGAACCTGTGAAGGACGCTCGTTAGCCTGTGTAAGCATTGATGTACCGGCCTGTACAAGCACCTGATTCTTTGAGTATTCCGTCATTTCCTTAGCCATGTCGGTATCCATTATTCTTGAATAAGCAGCGGTCATGTTTTCTTCGGAAATATCAAGAGTTCCGATGGTGTGACCGAGTCTGTTTTCGTAAGCACCCAGCTTACTTCTTGCATCGCTTACGTACTGAAGAGTGGTCTTGATCTTTTCAAGGAAGTCCTGTGCTTTTTCCTGTGTAGTACAGTCTATCTTATCAAGTCCCATTGCTCTTAAATTGATGGTGGGAATTCTGATATCAAGTGTCTGTCCTTCGTTTGTTCCGATCTGAACCCCCATGGCTCCGATACCGGTCATGTCAAGGCTGACAGTCGATCCGGAAACGCTTGATGTGATCTGAAGTTCCATTGTAAAGCCGTTGGAACCTTCGATGAAAATGCTGTCACCGTCAACTTTTGCGGAACATCCGGTAGGGAACTCGGGACCGAAAGAAACGGAAAAAGAAGTCGGATCGATTTTTCCGTCTGCGTCAAGCGTTGCGTTGTTGATCGTAATATCATATAAACCGCTTCTTACATCATCGGAATATGTGATGACTTTTACGTCTGAATTGTTTGTATATCCTTTAAGATCGAAGTTTCCGTTAAGCAATACTTCACCGTTGTACATTGTGGTCTCGGAAACTCTTGTGATCTCCTGTTTAAGCTGCTCAATCTCATTGTTTATTGCAACTCTGTCGTCGTCGGTCATTGTACCGGTACCTGCTTTGGTAGCAAGTTCACTCATTCTTTGGATCATTTCGTGGATCTCGGCGAGTGCACCTTCGGCAATCTCAACAACCGATACGCCGTCGCTTGCGTTCTGGTTGGCTACGTCAAGACTTCTTATCTGAGCATTCATTCTCTTTGCCATGGCAAGGCCTGAAGCATTGTCTTTGGCGTGGTTTATTTTGTAACCGGTCGAGAGTTTTTCAAGGGAACCCGAGAGCATGTTATCGCTGCGCTTTAATGCTGCATTGGCGATCATGGCAGAGACGTTGTAATTAATCTTCATATGTGTCCTCCGTACAATAAGTGGGGTTAACTTTATTTAAGATTATCAAGAAACTTCTTGGCTGTTTTATACAATTCAACCGATGATACTTTTTCACTGTTGTCTTTCATCGGATGCTTGTAGAATCCGGGCGTTCCGGCATCTTTTGAATAAACCGCTTTTACACCCTCACCGAATATATCGGCAACTTTTGTCATTTCATCAACCGTTTCTTCGTAATTACATGCGATAAATCCTTCAACTTTTTCACCGCTTACGTAAAATCTGGCGTTTACCTTGCCAAGGTAAGGTGTTTCGAGGGAAACGGCTACGCTGGGTTCTTCGTTTTCGTTGTGAATGACCTTTAATACAACATCGGTCATCTCGCCGTCGATCTCCATCGGGAGATTGTATGTTTCATTACGGACAAAAGAAGCCGCAAGCGAGAGCTGTTTATGTGTGAGCATTAAGGTCTTTACGTCGATGTAACGGGTAGATTCCATAGCCTTTTCGTAGACGGCATCTTTGGAATTGTCGATCATCTCTTCGTACTTTTCATCGGCTGTATCTTTGTCATCAAAACTGTCTTTAACGGCCTTTGCTTCATCACGGAAATCTTTTTTTCTGATGTCATCAACTTTTTTGAACATTCCCGATCTGTTGTAGATCATTGATTCCGTAGCGAGAAGATTTGTGCTCGTTACATGCTCTGAGTTGTTTAAAAGCTCGTAAAGTGACGATTCTCTTACCGAAAGTCCTGCTTTGAACTCACGGTACTGTTCGTTAACATATGCTTCTTCGGCCTCTTTGTCGGGAGCGTTTTCACTCATCGCATCGTATGCTTCGAAAAGAGTGGTCGAATCGTTTAATGACATGACTTTCATTTTTGAAGGCTCAAATTCGCTTTCAAGTTCTTTGACAACAAATCCGAAGGATTCATCAATTGTGACATCCATGCCGGTATGCTTTGAAGTCTTGATCTCCTCTTTTAGGTTTCCGAAAGTGAGCTCTTTTCCTGTCTTTAGAAGACCACCGATAGCTGCATATCCCGTTTTCTCAAGTTGATGAAGAAGACGATAGACATCTATATATTGTTGTCTTTCTTCTGCGTTAATGGAGTCATTCAATTCAAGTTTGTAAAGGAACTTGGAATATTTTTCCATCTTTTCCTCGGGCGCGTTTTCTTTCTGCTCAAGGTAGTCGGAAAGTTCTTTTATACTTAAATTGACGGGTGAAGAGCCTTTTTTTATAAGGTTTAACGTATCGGCAGGAGTTAAGGATTTAAGGACATTTGTAAGCTTTTCGTCGTAAGTTCTTACTTCCCTTATGCTTTCCTTGGTAATCTCCATTGAGTTGTAACCAAGAATCCTTACTGCGCGTCGGTTTTCATCTGTTGCCTCCACATCGATTGAAGAGAGAATGTCGTCAACGTTTCTGAAAGCTTTCTTTATTGAATCGCCCAGGTCTTTTCTAACTTCGGTGAACATCTTTTCATACTCGATATTTGCCGATTCGTAGGAAGTTTTAAGTTTATTGCCTTCCTGTCTTATAGTAAGAAGATCTGCATCGGGAATGACCGGAAGCATTTTTCCGATGATCGCCGCAGGCATTTCCTTAAGATCTTTGATAGTTTCTTTTACTTCAAGAATCGCTTTGGACTCTTGATATTTGGGAGTCTGCTCAACGCTTCTTAAAGCTTCGACATAAGCTTCAAGATCTTTTGTATCAATGGAAAATCCGCTCTTTATGAGTTCGAGATTGGCTTCCGTCGTCATCTTAAGTCTTGCTTCTTCGAGAACTCTCGTTGCATGTACTTCGGAATCGGACATTTTAAGAATCTCATCGGTGATCCTGACGGCTTCTTCATAGATCGTTTCTTTGCTTGAAAGATCGGCTTCACCGGGCTTGTTTCCTTCGAAAACAGCCATATCGATAAATTCTTTTACTCTTTCTTCGTTAATTGGAAGAGTTACGGAATTAATGTTTTCAAGTCTGTCCAGGTGAGTCTTGTCTATTGTAAGGGAATTTTTAACAAGCCATACACCTTCCGATACGGTTTGCTCGTTAACGGGATAGCCTTCTTTTGAAAGAATGTCTTCGACCTGAAGGGTAAGTTCTTTGTCGTCTGTAAAGTCGGCTTTCTTAGCAAGATATCCTGTGGAATCCGTAACAAAGTATTGTGAATTGCCGGGATTTGTTTCATTTCCGGAAGTGTATTTTGCAAGATAGAGATTGTCGATGGTAGGCTCTTTGCCGGTGGCAACAAAATAACGCTTCATGGGATCGGTCATCTCGGTCAAAGTACTTGCTTTTTCAGCCGCTTTCGTAACTTCGTCCTTGATATCCTCATCAAGCGTATCGGTGAAGCCCTTTATTTCGGTGCCGCCTTTTATAAGTTCCATTTTTATATGGTCAACTATGTTTACGGCATCGGAAAGATCCACATCCTTAAGGTTGCCGTTCTTCAAATAATTTTTGAATTCTTCCTTGGAAACTGTGTGCGCCAAAACGATCATCTCGTCTTTTTCGTTGGAGATGGACTTGGCGAAGGCCTCATTCATGACATCACCGACGGCTTTAAGGCCCGTTTCGTATTGCGTATTCGTGTCAAGTGAGGGTGAGATTATTGCTGCCGCGGATGCGTATGCATTTTCAGCACTTTTGAAAGACCCGATATTTTCGGGTGAGCGCTCAATCTTGGATTGTATCTGATTATCAAATGTAATTTTCAAATGATTTTCCTAACCTTTCCGATCAATTATTATTTCGGTCAGAACAGGTTAAATCTTTAGATACTGTTAAAATCTCTTTACTAAAAAACCCCATCAAGTTAAAATATTCTTTGAAGGAGTAATCCCATGAAGATAAATATTTATTACGGCGGTCGAGGACTTATCGACGACCCCACTTTGTATGTAATAAACAAGATGCAGGCTGTATTGGAAGAGATAAACGTAACGGTTGAAAGGTTCAATCTTCACGAGCTCAAAAATACCATTACAACCCTTCCCCAGACTCTTAAATCAGCAGACGGTGTCATTCTCGCCACCACAGTCGAGTGGTACGGAATAGGCGGTTTCATGCAGCAGTTTCTTGATGCATGTTGGTTATATGGGGACAAAGAAAAAATTTCGAAGATCTATATGTGTCCCATAGTTATGGCCACAACATACGGCGAAAGAGAAGGAAAACTCGATCTTTCAAATGCCTGGGAGATTCTCGGCGGACTTCCCTGCAGTGGTATATGCGGTTATATCGAAGACATTTCCGTATTTGAAGAAAGCGAAGAGTATTCAAGACTTATCGAAAAGAAAGCCGAGAATATGTACCGCACCATAAGTCAGAAAGTTCCCAGCCTTCCCGCAAGTAACCAGGCGGTCAAGAAAAAAGTATACATGACAAAGAACGCCGATCTCACTCCTCAGGAGACCGAGCAGCTTTCGCAATATGCTTCCGACGATGCCTACGTTCAAAAACAAAAGGAAGACATTTCCGAACTTGCCAGCATGTTCAGAGACATGATGGGTGTAGGTCCCGAAAATGATGACACCTTGTATATAAGTGATTTCGAAGACGCTTTCAAAGCTCAGCCCGGAACCGATGCCACATATCTTTTCAGGATCGCGGGCCATAAGCTTCCGCTCTATATTTCAATCGAAGGTCCCGACATCGAGTGTGTTTACAAGGAAGTCGATAAAGTTGACGTTGAGCTGTCGTTAACCGAAGACAAGCTTAAAGAGATCATCAAAGGAAACGTTACATTCCAAAGGGTATTCATGTCGGGCGAGATGACCATGAAGGGTGATTTTACCGCATTAAGAGCGCTTGATACGCTTTTCGTATTTTCATAAAAAGAGGTTAAAAAGATGGATGATTGTATTTTTTGCAAACTCGCAAACGGAATTTTTGAAACAAATGTGATTTATGAAGATGATACTTTTACGGTAATACTCGATGTGTCTCCGGCCAATCCCGGACATGCACTGATATTGCCCAAGCAGCATTTTGCAAACGTCTTTGAGATAGACGATAGTACGCTCGCAAAAGCAATGGTTCTTGCCAAGAAGGTTGCATCAAGGATGAAGGAAGTTCTTAAGTGCGACGGCGTAAACATCGTTCAGAATAACGGCGAGGCAGCGGGCCAGACGGTTATGCATTATCACCTTCACGTTATTCCAAGATTCATAAACGACGGCCAGAGTATCAACTGGAAACCCGGCAAAGAGTCGGATGAAGCCTTAAAGGAAATGAGAGCGAAATTGTCATTTAAGTAAAATGAAAAAGACCGATTCCTTTTATGTATATGTAATAACACTTTTCTTTGTACCTATCATGCTCACGTTACTCTTTATGAGTACCGTGAGCACTTCATATGTCACCTGGGCCGATGAAGTATTTTTTCTAAAAGACAATGCCTTGGTAAACATCATCCTTTCGATCGTGTTTACCGGATTGACGGTTTGTCTTTCTTATTTGAAACCCTTAAAGCAATTCTGTAAAAGAATAAATGAAAATGAACGCCTGTTTCGTATATTGAAGACAGGCCTTTTGGCGTTACTGCTTCTCATAACACTCATGTGGGTCTGGAGTACCCGCTTTTCTCCTTTCGGAGATGCCACATGGCTTCACGAAGCTTCCGATAAATACATAAAAGGCGATTACGAGGCATTTAAGAACGGATGGTTCAATTATCTTGACATGTATCCCTTCCAGGCAAGGACGCTTCTCATCTTTTCGTTTATCGATTCGATATTCGGCGGATACAAGCTCATGGTTTATGAGACGATTAACTGTATCTTTACGGTGCTCATGGTCGGCGCACTTTCCGATATTTCCCGTTTAATGGGGGCGGATCGTGCGACAAGTGTCATGGTGATCATCGTATCCATGCTTTGGGCACCGACAATCCTTTACAATTCATTTGTTTACGGAAATGTTCCGGGGCTTTCTTTGGCCGTGCTTTCGCTTGATCTTTGGATACATTATTTTAAGAGATCAAAACTTATCTCACTTATCTTAAGTGCGCTCGTTTTGGCGCTTTCTGTCTGCTTTAAGAGCAATTTTCTTATAGTCGCTTTTGCGATGATCGTATATTCGATGTTTAAAGGCATTTCGGATAAGAAGACGGTAAAAAGTCTGTCGGCATCTTTATTGTTGATTGTTGTTATCTTTGTTGTGATGCTCATTCCAAAGAAGATTGTCACAGTAAGATCCGGCGAACCTCTCAATGAAGGAATGTCCATGATCGGATGTATAGATATGGGATTATCCGAATCAACCGCCGGCCCCGGATGGTATACGGATGACGACAAATATGCTTATCAGGCTGCGGACTTCAAAAAGGCCGGCCATGAGAGCATATGTCGCGAGGACATTAAAAGAAGACTTGACTACTTTAAGAGCAACAAAAACGCCGCGATCGATTTCTTTATAAGAAAAACGGCGTCTCAATGGAATGAACCGACATACGGAAGTTTTTGGATATTAAGAGGGTCAGAGAAAGAAGCAAACGCAGTCATTAATGCTTTTTCTTCGTACAGAACATATGTAAAAGCCGTTTCAATCTTGGACATCTTTCAGCTTCTTATCATTTTGGGATGCGTTTTCTTTATACTTGCATTCAGGGAAAAAGAAAAAACTCTCGAAGCCCTTTTGCTTCCCATGATCTTTATAGGGATGTTTCTTTTCCATATCGTATGGGAGGCCAAATCGCAGTATGCGTTTCTGGGAATCATGTTTTTGTTGCCCGTAACTGTTATGGGTTATACAAGTCTGCCGGAATTTATTAAGGGAATTGGGAAAAAAGAAAACCCGGAATCAAAAGATTCCGGGAAATACGATAATGTTCTGTCTGTGATTAAAGTTCTGGCCGTCGTGTTAACCGTTTTATTGATCGTAACGGTTTCGCTCAAAGGCTTAAACTTCGGACTTATAAGAGACAATTATGATTTTGCCGAATATTTGAATGAAAACTTCGGTTGATCTTAATCGTTCTTTCTGTACTCGTTAATGAGTCTCATGATCGTAAGAGTCGGCTGCATCTGGTCGGATTTGTTCATCGCGTCGATGTATTTCTGACGGTTGGTATACAGATCAGCCAAGGTGTTCATAAAGCTCTTTTCATCCAGTTCTTCTTCATGAAGTACCAAGGAGAATCCCTGTTTTTCAAAAGAAGCCGCATTGAGAAGCTGGTCTCCTCTGCTCGTGGTGGCGGGAAGAGGGATCAAAAGATTGGGCTTTCTTAATGCAAGAAGTTCGCAGATCGAATTGGCTCCGGCTCTGGAAACAACTACATCACACAAAGCAAATACATCTTTAAGGTCTTCTTTTAAGAATTCAAACTGGGCATATCCGGGCTGATTTAAGAGCAGATTGTCCATCTTTTCTTTACCGCATATGTGAATAACGTTGTATACACTGAGAAGCTTAGTAAGGGTGGAACGAACGATCTTGTTAATGCTTCCCGCACCCTGGCTTCCGCCGATCACCAAAACAACGGGCTTGTCGTCGGTAAATTTGCAAAGTTCCTTCGCTTTTGCTCTGTTGCCTTCGGTAAGTTCGCTTCTTATGGGAGTACCGGTAAGAACGCTCTTATCCTCGGGGATGTACTGCATTGTCTCGGGGAAATTGCAGCAGACCTTTGTAGCTACCGGAATGCAAAGTTTGTTGGCAAGTCCCGGTGTAATGTCCGATTCATGAATTATACATGGGATCTTAAGGGTCGAAGCCGCTCTTACGACAGGGACACTTACAAAACCGCCTTTTGAAAAGATAATGTCGGGCTTTAACTTTTTGAGAAGTTTTCTTGCTTCGGCGTAGCCTTTTATGATTCTGAAAGGATCGCTGAAATTTTTGGGATCGAGATATCTTCTTAACTTTCCGGTTGATACTCCGTAGTAAGGAATGTTGAAATCCGAGATGAGTTTCTTCTCGATTCCGTCGTAGGAACCTATATAGGTGATCTCGTAACCTTCTTTTTTAAGTTCGGGTATCAGGGCCAGATTCGGGGTAACATGTCCCGCGGTACCGCCGCCCGTTAAAACAATCTTTTTACTCATTTTGCTTAAACTGCCTTACTTTTATATTCTTTAAGTGCCTGCGCAAGCTGATCGGGGCATGAAGTAGGTCTGGGACCGCAGGTGATTCCGCTCAATCTTTCGATAGCTTCGTCAACACTCATACCTTTTATAAGGGCGTTAAGTCCTTTGTGGTTACCGTCGCATCCGCCGGTAAACTTTACATCTTTAACTTTGCCGTCTTCAACTTCAAAATCGATAGCTACGGCACAGATTCCTTTGGGTGTGTAATGCATATCCTACCTCCTTAAATATTGAAAAGCTTTGCGTATGCTTTAAGCGCTCCGTCGGTATTGCCCGCAAGGACTTTCTTTGCAAGCACTTTACCAAGCTGTACGCCTTCCTGATCGAAACTGTTTAAGTTCCAGATAAAGCCCTGGAACATTACTTTGTTCTCGAAGTGTGCAAGTATGGCACCGAGAGCTTCGGGAGTAAGTCTGTCACCTACGATGACACTTGAAGGACGGTTTCCTTCAAAATATTTATTGCGGTTCTCGTCGTCCTTACCGCATGCAAATGCCATGATCTGAGCAACCACGTTTGCGGAAAGCTTCTGCTGGCTTGTGCTGTTTTCGATCACAACATCGTTCTCGGTCTGATTGTTCTTAAAGCCGATGAACTGAAGAGGGATGATATCCGTTCCCTGATGTAACAACTGGTAGAAAGAATGCTGTCCGTTTGTTCCGGGTTCGCCGAAGATAACGGGGCCTGTCTTGTAAGAGATGCTTTCGCCGTCACGGTTTACGCTCTTTCCGTTTGACTCCATGTCAAGCTGCTGAAGATGAGCGGGGAAACGTGAAAGTGCCTGTGAGTAAGGCAAAACAGCTGTTG
>CAMPBP010000003.1 GCA_946639085.1 uncultured Lachnospiraceae bacterium | reverse complement strand
CCGCCGATGGTAACTTCATGCTCCTGCATGGCTTCAAGCATGGCACTTTGCGTCTTTGCGGAGGATCTGTTTATCTCGTCGAGAAGGACAAAGTTTGCGAATACGGGACCGATCTTGGTCTCGAAAGTATTGGTGGACATGTTGAATATCTGTGTACCCACGATATCACTGGGGATAAGGTCGGGGGTACACTGGATACGCGAGAACGTTCCGTTTACGGCGTCGGTCATGACCTTTGCGGCCGTAGTCTTTGCAAGACCGGGCACGGACTCAAGAAGAATGTGTCCGTTGTTCATCATAGCCACTAAGATTGCGGCTCCGAGGAAGGGCTGTCCCACAACCTTGCTGTTGTAATAATTCAAAACGTTATCGGATATCTGTTTTGCTCTTGCGATCTCTTCTTCGGTAACTGTCGATTGTGTTATCATCTTTTCTCCGTATAAAGCAACGTCTGGGATTAGCTTATCGCTTCGTCGCTTCTTGTAATTTCCGTAACTGTAAGTGTCTTGTCCTCTACCGTGAACTTAACGTTCATTCCCGCAAAGGAAAGACCGTATTCACGTAAAGGATCTTCTATATATCTGGGTCTCGGATCGAGACTTAATATTCTTATCAAAGTATCTTTCTTCTCTTCTTTTATGAGGGCTGCAAGGTCGTCGCTTATTACCACCTCAAGCGTCTCTTCCGGCGGTTCGTCGGCAAAGCCGCACTCCGCATCGGGATGTGAATCCGTGTAGCGAATGTAGGGTTTTATGTCGTAAATGGCGGTAAAGTTACGAAGGTCTGCGCCGGCTACGATAAGTACCTTTCCTTCGTCGGAGTCTTCTATTCCCAGAAGCCTTACGGAAGAAAGTCCGATGGGGTTGGGTCTGAAAGGAGATCTTGTGGCGAACACTCCCATGGTTTCGTTTCCCCCGAGTCTCGGCGGGCGTACCGTCGCTTTAAAGTTTTCGGCGGGTCTTATGTCAAAACGCCACAAAAGCCATATGTGGGAAAAGCCTTCAAGTCCTTTTAACGCATCGGGACTGCGATATTCGGGTTCAAAAACTATGGTGCCTACCGTGTCGTCCACTATGCCGCTCTGTCTCGGAACCCCGAACTTCTCGGGAAAATCCGAATACAGATGCGCGATAACTTTAAGATCGTCTCTTAATTCGTCCATTTCTTTATCCTTATCAAAAAGCGACAGTGCGGGTGCACTGTCGCTTGGTTTCTGTAAGCCCCGTGACAATAACCCGTCAAACAGATATTTTACACTTCAAGGGCATGTCCTGTCAAAAGTTCGTAACAGGTAAGATATTTGTCGATGGTCTTGTCCACAACATCTTTGGGAAGTTTCCAGTTGTGACCTTCGTTTTGCTTAAGCCAGTCTCTTGCGAACTGCTTGTCGAAAGAAGGCTCGCCGTGTCCGGGCTCGTACTCACTGAGAGGCCAGAAACGTGAGCTGTCGGGAGTGAGCATCTCGTCACCCACAACGATGTTTCCCTTCTCATCAAGACCGAACTCAAACTTTGTATCTGCGATGATGATGCCTTTTGAAAGAGCATAATCGGCGCACTTTTTGTATATTGCGATGGTGTAATCTCTTAACTTCTCTGCGTATTCCTTACCTTTTCCGGGGAATCTCTTCTCAAGGTAATCGATGCTTGCTTCGAAAGAAATGTTCTCATCGTGATCACCGATCTCAGCCTTTGTTGAAGGTGTGTAGATAGGCTCAGGGAGCTTATCGGACTCTTTTAATCCTTCGGGAAGTTTGATACCACAAACGGTACCGTTTTCTTTGTAACTTGCCCAGCCCGATCCTGTAATATAGCCTCTTACGATACATTCAACGGGAAGCATGTTCAACTTCTTAACCATCATTGCCTTGCCCTTAAACCTGTCCTGTCTGAAGAACTCGGGCATATCGTTTACATCGGTGGAGATCATGTGGTTGGGCATGATGTCTTCTGTCATCTCAAACCAGAATTTTGACATCTGGGTAAGCACCGTTCCTTTGTCTGTAACGATGTTGTCGAGAATAACGTCGAAGCAGCTTATACGGTCTGTAGCCACAAGTATGAGCGCATCGCCTATATCATAGATCTCACGAACTTTTCCTTCTTTAACGGGTTTGTATTCTTTCATATGATCCTCCTCATCCTCTCGGATGTTTGCTTTGTTTACGGTTTAGTGGTGGAACAAACGAATTCCGGTAAATGCCATTACCATGTCGTACTTGTCGGCACATTCGATAACGAGGTCGTCTCTTACGGAACCGCCGGGCTGAGCAATGTACTTAACACCGCTCTTGTAAGCGCGCTCAATGTTGTCGGAGAAGGGGAAGAACGCATCGGAACCGAGTGTAACGCCGGTGTTCTTTGAAAGCCATGCTTTCTTTTCCTCTCTTGTGAAAACTTCGGGTTTTGTCTTGAAACGCTTCTGCCATTCGCCTTCTTTAAGAATGTCTTCGTACTCATCGCCGATGTATACGTCGATGGCGTTGTCTCTGTCTGCACGTCCCAGTCCGTCTACAAAGTCAAGTTCCAAAACCTTGGGACACTGACGTAAGAACCAGTTGTCGGCTTTCTGTCCGGCAAGACGTGTACAGTGGATACGTGACTGCTGTCCGGCACCGATACCGATGGCCTGGCCGCCCTTTACGTAGCATACCGAATTGGACTGTGTATATTTAAGTGTGATGAGAGCGATCTTAAGATCTTTGAGCGCTTCTTCGGGAATGTCTTTGTTCTTTGTAACGATGTTCTCAAAAAGGCTGTCGTCTGCTTTGAGTTCGTTTCTTCCCTGCTCGAAAGTAATGCCGTAGACCTGTTTTCTTTCTACCGGTGCAGGTACATAGTTTTTGTCGATCTGAATGACGTTGTACTTTCCGCCCTTCTTCTGCTTAAGAATCTCAAGCGCCTTCTCGGAATAAGAAGGAGCGATGACACCGTCGGAAACTTCTCTCTTGATAAGCAGTGCCGTTGACTCGTCGCATTCGTCGGACAAAGCGATGAAATCGCCGAAGGAAGACATTCTGTCGGCGCCTCTTGCTCTTGCGTAAGCAAGTGCCATGGGAGAAAGGTTCTTGTAATCGTCTACCCAGTATATCTTTGCCAGTGTCTCGTCAAGAGGAAGGCCTATAGCCGCACCTGCGGGTGAAACGTGCTTAAAGCTTGTTGCTGCGGGAAGCCCCGTTGCGTTCTTAAGCTCGTTTACAAGTTGCCAGCCGTTAAAAGCATCAAGGAAGTTGATATATCCGGGATTGCCGTTTAACACGGTGACCGGAAGGTCGCTTCCGTCTTCCATGAAGATCCTGGAAGGTTTCTGATTGGGGTTACATCCGTACTTTAACTGAATTTCGTTCATGGCTTCCTCCTAGTTGTTCTTATTGTAGATCCTCTGTTCCCACTTGCCCGTTTCAAGGCTTATGTATCTTACGAACAAAGAAACCTTATTATCAAAATTAAGTGCTTCCCAAAGTTTGTTTCCGAACTCATCGATATCGCCGGTCATCTTTACCACCTCAGGTTCACCCTCGAAGCTGGGAAGGGGGTTGTCGTCTTTCATGTATGTGTGGATGAATCTTCCTTCGCCGATCTTGGGATTGTCATATGAGAAGGTATATCTGTTGCAGCAGTTGGGATCGCCGTTGTTGCTCTTTAAGATGCTCATCTCGTAGCTGAAGGTGTCATCCGTAAAGTTGAGGATTCCCGAGATCCTGGGGGTAAAGTTGGGTTCGTCGGGCTCGTACTTACGGCTTCTTAAAGATGCTTCAAAGCTCTTTCCCGCTCTTAATCCGTCGAAGATCGTGTCGGTCTGGTCGCCGTTGGTAACGATGGTGTGCTCTCCGAAAACTCTTACGGGAGCATATATGATAAGTGAAGGATCCGAAAGCTTCGAAGGATCGAAAGCCTGTGTGCGGATGCCTTCTCCGTCCTCTACAAAAATACGGTTACGTGAATTTACGCTTCTTCCCATGATGAAATATGCGATCACCGCGCTCTTGCCGTCTTCACTGCGGCCGATTACGATTCCTCTTCCGGGGTAAGCATTTGATCTTAAGAGATTTTCGATTTCGAATGTTTTCATGTGATCCTCCGTTTCTTTAGATAAGTTGACAGTTAAGAATGGGTGTTGATCCGGAGTTCTGTAAAAAGAAAAAAGAAAACCGACGCAACTAGGCCCCAATGGCGCCCAGACGGTCGGCTTTAATCATCTATACTTCACGTGGTCGATTCCACTTTTCCGGTTTCCCGGGTTATCCGTCAGTTATATAGACTTTATGTGATTATGATATCTTTACGCTTAAAAAGTGTCAATTGTAAAAAATCACAATTAACTACTGTTTATTTTTGATTTTCTTTAACACTTCTTCTTTAAGATCTCTTGTCTTGTCTTTGATCCTGGGAGAAGCGGTGGGTGAACCCAGAATCTTTGCGATGAGCTTTGAACATACGTCGATGTGATCGGTCATGTTGGCAAGGTTTGCCAGAAGGTAATCAACCGTGGTCTCATCCATACCGCACATGGGATAGTTCTCTGCCGATACTGCGGCAACAAATCCTTCATATGCGTTCTTGGTAAACTCGTGCTCGGTTGCCTTTACGTTCTTGTATTCGGGATCGGACTCGCCTATCTCCTCGGCTTTTCCTCTGTACATCCAGGATGTCTTAAGGCAGATGTAAGCTTTCTCACTTGCCTTTGCGCCCTTTACAACCGCGTTAAGCAAAGCCATCTTGTAATTTTCGATCGCTTCGTCGTATGTATATGTCTCGGGAGCACCCGGACGAACCTTGAAGTTCGTACAGATCTTTTCCCTTACTTTCTGTCTCTGAAGATTGAGAATACCGGGGAAGAATCTTGTAAGTGCAGTATAACCGCACATGGGGCACATGATAACGTCGTACTTGGATACATCGATACCTTCATGTCTGGGACGAAGGTCGTTGTCGGTTCCGATAAGCTTGGCAGCCGAAGCCTTAAGCGCACGATATTTAAACTTGCTGTCGCACACAGGGCACTCAATAGTCTTATCAAGAAGAAAATCTTTCTCGCTTACCTGAGGAGCCGCTTTTTCGTCTCCCTGTGGTGCACTCTTCTTGCTCTCATCTTCGAAAAGATTCATGTTTTCAAGTCCGCCGAATCCAAATGATTCAAGTCCGGACAATAATCCGTCTGCCATAATGACCTCCGTATAACTTACTATTCGGACTCTTCAAGTCCGACATATTTTGCTTCAAAATCTTCTTTAGGCATGGGTCTGTCAAAGAAGTAACCCTGTACCATCTTAACCTTCATGCCGCCGAGAACGTTAAACTGTTCTTTCGTCTCGATACCTTCGACACAGATCTGTACGCCTATGGTCTCAGCAAGCTCTGCCACCATCTTGATGAAGGACTGTGAATATGCATCGTCCGCAAGGTCTCTTACAAAGCTTTGATCCACCTTTATTACGTCGAAAGGAATCTCTCTTATGTGGTTAAGGGAACTGTAACCGGTACCGAAATCGTCCAGGGCGATCTTCACGCCGAAGGTCTTGATCTCCGAAAGGATACGCTTCATACGTTCCATATCGTTGATGGCAAGACTTTCCGTAACTTCCAAGGTTAAGTTCTTTGGATTTACTCCGGTCTCTTCGATAGTCTTCTTAACTATCTCGACAATGTCTGTCTGAAGAAGCTGTACCACCGAAAGGTTAACGTTAACCTTGAATTCCGGATGTCCGTTTTCGTTCCACTTCTTAACTTCAAGACACGCTTCTCTTAAAACATTGTTACCGATAGGATTGATAAGACCAAGGTACTCTGCAAGAGGGATGAAATCGCTGGGTGCGATAAATCCAAGCTCGGCGGAATTCCATCTGATAAGCGCCTCCGCACCTATACAAGGATTGCCTTCGGTCATAACGTCCACGATGGGCTGGTAATAAACCTTGAATTCCTTGAACTCATCGGTGATCGCGTCACGCATGTTCTTTTCCATATCAAGACGCTTGCTGGATGAAGAAACGATCTTGTCCGAATACTTGGCTGTGCGGTTCTTACCGTCTTTCTTGGCTTCGTACATCGCAATGTCGGCCTTTTTGATAAGTTCCTGAACACTTTCGCCCGAATCGGGGAATTCAACGATACCCATACTCATGGTACAATAGTAATCGGCATCTTTTAAATACCAGGGCTTGTTGAATATGTCCTGTATACCCTCTACGATGCTGTTGAAATGCTCGTAGCTCTCGGGAGGGATGATGATGACGAACTCGTCGCCGCCCATTCTGTAACAGGTATTCTGAATACCGTCGATACGCTGAAGGGAATGGGAAATAGCCTTTAACAATACGTCGCCGTACTGATGGCCGAGACCGTCGTTAATGTGCTTAAAGTCATCAAGGTCGAGGTACAAAAGAGCACCCGTCATGTTGTTTCTTTTTGCACTGTCTATGTGTATTGCGAGATCTCGCTCGCAGCACATTCTGTTGTAAAGGCCGGTAAGGAAGTCCGTACAAGCCTGCTGTTCTATTCTCTTCTGGTAAGTTTTCTTGTCCGTAACGTCGTATGCGGCGCACAAAGAAACCTTACGTCCGTCCACCCAGTTGATGTATGTATAGTGAAGATCGTACCAGCGATTTCTGTCGATATGGTTGATCTCGTAAATACCGCTGCCGCGATTAACGGGTATCGCACTGTCAAACAGTTCATCAAGAGTGTTGTTCTGAAGCTCGGTGGCGAAAGTACTCTTTAATATCCTGTTCATGAAAAGAGGTGTGTTCGTATTCACGTCTCGTACGTAGATCGCGCTTCCAACGTTGTCAAGAAGTGACTCAAGGGATGCATAGGAGCCTGCAAGAGAGTTCTTCTGAATACGTTTTGTGACCACGGAATGAAGAACGTGGGACGCGTCATGAAGGAACTTGACTTCATCCACCGAAAACTTCTTTTCTTCCGACTTATCCATAAAGCACGCGTACATTCCGTATCCGTTCACTACGTGGATGGGAAGAACCACAAGTGCTTTGATGCCAAGATATGCCATGTCCTTTGAAAGCTGGGCGGGCACATCGCTGTCGTAAGAGATAACGATAGGCTTGTCGCTCTTTAAGAACGAGAAAGTCTTCTGATCTCTGAACCGATCAAAGAGAGAAACCACTCCCGAGTTTGTCCACTCGGCAAGAATGTCCATCGTTTCTTTACCCTGACGGGTACGTGCCACCATGGCTGTGGATATATTAAGATATTCGCCTATGAGTCCCATGCAGGTGCTCATGATGGCTTCTATCGCTTCGTCGCTGTCAAGAAGCTGCACGATCCTTGAAACGGCCTCCGCACGCTCTAAGGAATCTTTCATCTCCTGCTCGGAGAATTTGCTTCTTCTGCTCTCCGCTTCGGCACTTACCATCGAAAGGGTCGATGACATGATAAGCTGAGTAACGTCTCTTACTATATCTACCGAGTGCATGAAATTTTCAAAAGAAATGATCCTTGAAAATTGATCTGCACCAACGGCACCGGGAACGTTAAGCTCCTCGTCGTTTAATACACCGATGAATATCCATGTCATCACGGCCTCTCCGCCAACGAACATTGCGGATGCGGCAATACGGATATTGGGTACAACGGTGTCTTCCATGGCCTGAACTTCCATATCGGAATCGGAAACTCTGTGATAGAGATTATCGAGAGTATCCTTGCCGACAAGTTCAATGAGTCTCTTGCACTCATCGGGTTCTCCGGTTATTTCGGAGAAGATCTCGCCGTCTTTGTTTACGCCATACATATATAGGCCCGCCACTTCACAGTAGCGCGCCGCAAGTCTGTGTACTATTACCAGATCAAGTAAGTTGTCTTCCACCTCTAAAAACCATCCTGCTATTAGTAACCAAAAATCTCCCCAATTGTTAGTTTAACACAAGACCCAAATGCATTTCAATTGTAAAAAACCGCCTTTTTCTATGCCGTTTCTTTCACATGGTAAAAAAAATGCTTATTGGGAGAAAGAAAAATGAACCAGGGGGACTGTCCCCTTGGTTCATTTTGGTCAAAATATTAATTAAGCTGAGAAGAATAGTTGGGTGCTTCTTTTGTGATGTGAATATCGTGAGGATGTGATTCCTTCAAAGATGCGGCTGATATCTTAACAAATCTTCCGTTCTCCTTCAAAAGATCGATGGTTGCGCATCCGCAATATCCCATACCGGATCTTAAACCGCCGATAAGCTGGAATACGGTATCTTCAACCGATCCTTTGTAAGCAACACGTCCTTCAACGCCTTCGGGTACGAGCTTCTTTGCGTTTGTCTGGAAGTATCTGTCCTTACTTCCGTTCTCCATGGCGGAGATAGAGCCCATGCCTCTGTATACTTTGTATTTACGACCCTGGAAGAGTTCGAACTCACCGGGAGCCTCGTCGCAGCCTGCAAACATGGAACCCATCATGCAGACGCTTCCGCCTGCGGCAATAGCCTTTGTGATGTCGCCCGAATACTTGATACCGCCGTCGGCGATGATGGGAATACCGTATTCTTTGGCAACTTTGTAGCAATCCATAATAGCCGAGATCTGAGGAACACCGATACCTGCTACGACACGGGTCGTACAGATGGAACCGGGTCCGATACCTACCTTAACCGCATCTGCGCCGGCTTCGATAAGATCTCTCGTAGCCTCGCCCGTTGCAACGTTACCGGCGATAACGGGAAGATCGGGATAATTTTCTTTGATCATCTTAAGGCATCTTATTACGTTTGCGGAATGACCGTGTGCGGAGTCGAGTACGACCACGTCAACCTTTGCTTCAACCAAAGCTGCAACTCTTTCAAGCACGTTGGCGGTAATACCAAGTGCGGCGCCGCAAAGAAGTCTGCCCATGTCGTCTTTTGCAGCCAAAGGATATTTGATCGTCTTCTCGATATCCTTTATCGTAATAAGACCTTTTAAGTTGAAATCGTCATCAACGATGGGAAGCTTTTCTTTTCTTGCTTTTGCAAGGATAGCTTTTGCTTCGTCAAGTGTGATACCTTCTTTGGCCGTAACAAGACCTTCCGAAGTCATGCATTCTTTAATTTTCTTGGTGAAATCTGTTTCGAATTTAAGATCACGATTTGTGATGATGCCCACAAGTTTTTTGCCTTGTGTGACGGGCACGCCGGAAATCCTGAACTTACTCATAAGTTCGTCGGCGTCTGCCAATGTATGTTCGGGAGATAAAGAAAACGGATCCGTGATTACGCCGTTTTCAGAACGTTTAACCTTGTCAACCTCTTCTGCCTGTTTCTCAATAGACATGTTCTTGTGAATGATACCGATACCGCCCTGTCTTGCCATGGCAATCGCCATACGATGTTCGGTGACCGTGTCCATTCCTGCGCTCATAAGCGGAATGTTTAGCTTGATCGTCTTGGTAAGATGTGTGGTAACATCCACCTGGTTGCCGACTACTTCCGAATAACTGGGAACCAAAAGTACGTCGTCAAATGTAATTCCTTCGCTAACTATCTGACCCATATCTTCTCTCCTTTTCTTTATTATATTTTTTAATCTTCAAGGCTTAAGAAAGAGCATCTCTTTTCCCGTACCTTTATAAAGATTTGCCGTTGAGTTTAACAAAGAAGATGCTTCGTGTCAACAATAAAAATCGACAAATAAAAGAAATTAAAAGCGGCTTTTGTTCATCACAAAAACCGCATTGTCAAAAACCGATCTTTATCAGTCGGTAAATATCTTTCTGGGAGCAACGTTCTTCACCATTTTGATGAAGTGATCGTCAGGCTCAAAAATAACCTGCTCTTCTCCGTTGTAATAGAAGGTGTAGCGTTTCTCGGGCATCTCTTCGACACCGCTTGAGAGATCTACAACCTTGAAGGTTCTGTTTTTATAGCTGTCAAGATGCCAGCTCTTTAAAGGAGCCATGATCTCGATCTTATCAAGGGAATAAACCTTTACACGCTTACGCTTTGATTTATGAAACACTTTGTCCACCGTGATCTCTTTATCAAGATAAAGATATTCAAATTCCACATCGGAATATGTAACGGTAAAATAGATACCGACACCGAAAGCCGCAGCCATGAACAGCATGAGGGGCAACCCGATGAAGGAAACAAGTGCAGACAAAACCGTAAGTATGATCAAAACCCATTTAAGAAAGATCATGTATGCAGGTGTTTTTCTTTGTACCATACATTCGTAATAAGCATCACTCATAAGATTATTTCTCCCTGTGAAGTAATTCGTGAACTCTTCCGTTCAAAACGCCGGCATAAAGGTCTTCGATAACCGGGCTGTCCTGGGAACATTTGATAACGGAAGAACGATCGGCCTTGTAAAGACCCGCAGCACGTTTTTCTTTTCCCTCTCTGTATACGAAGGGTTGTCCGGCTCCTGCGACACATCCGAGAGGGCATGCCATAACTTCGACAAAATCAAAGTGAAGTTCTCCGGACTCTATTGCCTTGATAAGCTTCTCCGCATTACCGAGACCGCTCACTATGGCGATATCCAGTTCTTTGTCACCGTAAGGTACTTTTGCGGTCTTAACGCCTTCCAAACCTCTTACTCCGAGATACTCGATGGCCTTAAGATCTTCATTTGTCTTGGCACCGGCAACACGTCTTAATGCCGCTTCCGTAACACCGCCCGTAGCGCCGAATATGGTACCGGCACCCGAACTTATGGAGAAAGGCATATCGGGACCCTGAGGATCGATCTCGTTAAACTGGATACCTATCTCTTTAATCATTCTTGCAAGTTCGGAAGTGGTGATTACTATATCCACGTCTCTTATTCCGTTTCTTGAAAGTTCTTCTCTTGTTATCTCAAACTTCTTTGCGGCGCAGGGCATGATAGCCACCGATACGGTGCGCATGCCTTCTTCCTCGTCTTTTTGCTTATAATGCTCTTTAAGAACCGCTCCGAACATTCCCATGGGAGACTTGCATGAAGAAACATAAGGCAAAAGTTCGGGGTGCTTTGTTTCAACGTATCTTACCCATGCGGGACAACAGGATGTAAACAAAGGATATTTGTCATCGCCGGCTTCAAGTTTCTTTATAAGTTCGTTCGATTCTTCAACAACCGTAAGATCGGCACCTACCGATGTATCGAATACGCTGTCAAATCCGAGCATTCTTAAAGCCGCATAGATACGACCCATGGTGTTCTTTCCGGGCTCAAGACCGAACTCTTCGCCAAGAGCCACTCTTACAGCAGGTGCTACCTGAGCAACAACTCTTGCCTTGGGATCGTAAAGTGCTTTCCATGCCGCGCGAAGAGAACTCTTTACGTGGATGGCTGCCGTAGGACATACCGCAGCACACTGACCGCAGTTTACGCAGTTTGTCTCGGCGATCTTCTTGCCCATGGCGGGAAGAACGCGCATGTTGCTTCCGCGGTATGCAAAGTCGATGGCACCGACGTTCTGAACTTCGTTACACATACGAACGCAGTCACCGCAGAGAATACACTTGCCGGGATCTCTTATGATGGATTCGGAGGAATCGTCGATCTCCATCTCTTCTCTGTTGTTCTTAAATCTTATCTCGGTAAGACCGAAACGAACGGCCAGCATCTGAAGACGGCATCTTCCGTTCTTTTCACATACCGTACAGTCACGACAGTGAGCCGCGAGCAAAAGCTCAAGAATCATCTTTCTGTACTCATGAAGTCTGGGTGTATTTGTCTTTATCTCGAGTTTATCCTTGGGAGGAGTGGAGCATGAAGCAAGTATTTCTCCTCTGTTGTCTTCGACAACGCACATACGACATGCTCCGAAAATGGACATGTCAGAATAGTAACAAAACGTAGGTACATGGATACCCGCTTTGTGAATTACCTGAAGAATGTTCTTCTCATCGGTGAAGGGAATACGCATTCCGTCAATGATCATATATTTATCCATTATACGTACCTCCTTACACTCTCTTTATGGCACCGAAGGGACAGCCGCTCATGCAGGCGCCGCACTTGATGCACTTGGTTGTATCGATCTTATGTGCTTCTTTGACCGTACCCGTGATGGCGCCCACAGGACACTGACGGGCGCACTTGGTACATCCCTTACAAAGTTCGGGATCGATCTCATATACCGAAAGGGCGGTACACTGACCTGCGGGACATTTCTTGTCTCTTACGTGGGCAATGTATTCATCCCTAAAGTATTTCATGGTACTGATTACCGGTGAAGGAGCGGATTTACCAAGACCGCAAAGAGCGGTGTTTGAAACGGTATCCGCAAGCTCCTCCAATGTTTCAAGGTGCTCCTCGGTACCTCTTCCTTCAACGATATCATTTAAAAGTTCAAGCATTCGCTTTGTACCTTCACGACAGGGAACGCACTTACCGCAGGATTCGTTCTGGGTGAAGTTCATGAAAAATCTCGCAACCTCAACCATACACGACTTGTCGTTCATGACAACAAGACCGCCTGAACCGATCATGGCGCCCACTTTCTTAAGTGAGTCGAAATCAAGGGATATGTTAAGGTGATCTTCATCGGAATTAAGGCACAAACATCCGCCGGAAGGACCGCCGATCTGAACGGCTTTGAACTCGCCGCCCTTTACGCCGCCGCCGATGTCGTATATTACTTCACGAAGGGTCGTTCCCATGGGAACTTCGATAAGACCCGTATTGTTAACGTTACCCGTCAATGCGAAGGCTTTTGTTCCGTGGCTCTTTTCGGGGCCGAAGGTGCAATACCAGTCGGCTCCCTTTAAGATGATGGGAGGCACGTTACAAAAAGTTTCAACGTTGTTAAGAACCGTAGGCTTGTCAAAAAGACCGTGCTCGGTGGTACGGGGAGGTTTAACTCTGGGCATACCTCTGTGACCTTCTATCGAAGCGGTAAGAGCCGAGCCTTCACCGCACACGAATGCACCGGCGCCCTGACAGATCTTAATGTCGAAATCAAAGCCCGAACCCATTATGTTCTTGCCCAAAAGGCCTCTCTTTGTGGCCTTTTCTATAGCTATGGAAAGTCTTTCCACCGCAAGAGGATATTCCGCTCTTACGTATATGTAACCGTGATGAGCCCCGGTAGCTTTACCGGCGATTATCATACCTTCAAGCACTCTGTGGGGATCGCCTTCCATCATGGAACGGTCCATGAACGCACCGGGATCGCCTTCGTCACCGTTACAAACGATGTATTTTTCGTCACTGTCCTGCTTAAGTACCTGTGCCCACTTTGTACCGGTGGGGAAGCCTCCGCCTCCTCGACCTCTTAACGTGGACTTCGTGATCTCTTCCACTATCTCTTCGCTCGTCATGTCAAACAGTGCCTTGGCTACGGCACTGTAACCGCCTACGGCGATATATTCGACTATCGACTCGGCATTGATGTGACCGCAATGTTCAAGTGCAAGTCTTGTCTGCTTTTTATAGAAAGGGATCTCCGACTGTTGTCTGTAAGGATTGCCTTCACTGTCTTTATAAACGAGTCTGTCGACACATTCGTTCCCGATGATCGTCTTTTCGACGATCTCCTCACAGTCTTCAACCTTAACCTTTAAGTAGAGCCATCCGAAAGGCTCTATCCTGAGAAGGGGACCTTTTTCACAAAAACCGTGACAGCCGGATTTCTTTACGCCGATAGTATCGTGAGGCTCCTCTTCCAGCATTACGGAACAGGGGATATCCTTTTCTTTGAGTATCTCCTGAAGTCTTTCATATATACGGAGTGAACCGCCCGCAACGCAGCCGGTACCCGCGCAGATAAGTATCTGTTTTGACTGAGAATCAAGAGACTTCTTAAACTTAACCTGTAAACGTTCAAGATCTTCTCTCGTCTTTATTACTTCAAATGCCATTTACGCTTCCTCCCTGCTCTTAAGCTCATCTATTATCGCTTTAACCTTATCGGGAGTCATGGCGGGATAAACCGTGTCATTTACGGTACAAACCGGCGCAAGGCCGCAGGCACCGAGGCAGGATACGGTTTCCACCGTGAACATCATGTCGTCGGTGGTTTTCTTTTTACTCGAAAGATTTAAGACCTTTCTGAACTCTTCAAGTATCGGCACGGAATTACGAACGTGACAAGCCGTTCCGTCGCATACTTTGATGACATACTTTCCCTTGGGCTCCAAAGAGAAATTCTCATAAAACGTGGCAACACCGAAAATCTTTGCCTCGCTTAAGTTAAGAACCCCCGAAATATACGTCAAACTTTCCTTGGGAAGATACCTGTATTCACGCTGTATGTCCTGCATGATACCGATGACACGGCTGGGATCCTTGTCGTACTTTTCAAGTATCGCATCCAAGGTCTTAAAATCTTTCTCTGTAAACATAAAAACTCCTTTAAAAAAATTACATCGCAGTGTATCCGCCATCTACAGGCAGGATAACGCCGTTTACGTATGAACTTGCGGGCGATGAAAGGAAAATGGCTGCCGTATCAAGCTCGCCTTCATTTCCGTAACGCTCCGAAGGGATCATCGTCTTTGCGTTGTTCTGGAAGAATTCGGAATCAAGCGTCTCTCTTGTAAGAGGAGAGTAGAAATATCCGGGGCAGATAGCGTTTACGGTGATACCGTTGTCGCCCCACTCGGATGCAAGCGCTCTCGTAAGGTTTACAACGCCGCCCTTTGCAGCATGGTAAGGTGAAGCGGGAGCTACCTTGTTACCTACAAGACCGTACATCGAAGCGATGTTGATGATACGTCCGTAGTTTGCGGGAAGCATAGCCTTCTTTGCAACCGCACGTGACATCTTGAAGGTTCCGAAAAGGTCTACATTTATTTCATTCTGGAACTGCTCATCGGAGATTTCTTCCGCAGGAGCGACTGCGCCGGTTCCTGCGTTGTTTATAAGAACGTCGATCCTTCCGAATTCTTTTAAGATATTGTCAACAGAGTCCTCAACCGCTTTGGTGTCGGTAATGTCGCAGGAAATTCCGACAGCCTTTACACCATACTCTTTTGTGAGCTCGGCTGCAACCTCTTCTACTTTTTCTTTACGTCTTGCGAGAGCAACTATTGCAGCACCCTGATTTGCAAGAGCGTGTGCCATCTGTACACCCAAACCCGTTGAACACCCTGTGATTACCGCTACGCGGCCTGTAAGATCAAAATAGTTTTTCATTACCAATCCTCCATTGTTAATTTTTTAACCCTGTATTGCCTATTATAAATCTTTTCTGAGATTTTATAAACCCAAATATTACCCACAATCTATTAATTAATGCTAAAGTTTTACAGAAATTTAACAACCCTGACGATTGACACCCGACTTAAATGTGGCAGATAATGTTCGGGAAAGAGAGAATCTGAGAAAAATGAGTTTGATAGATCCCACACAAAAAGAAATAATGGAAGAACAGAAAGCTTTTCTTAAGGGCAAGTCCTTAAAATACAAGCTTTCTTATTTTGCGGAATATTACCTTAAAGGCACCATAGTTGCGATAATCATCCTTATATGCTTAATATCACTTGTAAGAACGATGATGAACAACAAAGATCACGACCTGTACGTTCTTTTCATAAACAGCGTCGGAAATCTTGAAGCCTCGGAATTTGAAGATATCGCAGGAACAAACAAAGACAAAAGTCAGATCGTATTTGACGATTCTTTGTACATCGACCTTTCGTCAAACGACACCGCTTCATACTTAAGCGTCCAGAAATGGGTCGCACTTATGGCAGCAGGTGACTGCGACGTTATGCTGGCCGATTTCGGAACCATGGCAAACTACGCTTCCCAGGGTTTTTACATGGACTTAAGAGAAGCATTTTCTCCGGAAGAGTTAAACGCGCTGGGCGACAGAGTGATATGGAGCGACATTTGTGATGAGGACGGCAACCCCACGGGCGAAACGTACCCTTCCATGATAGACGTCACAGATTCCGCACGTCTTAATTCGGTACCCGTTTTCTTACTCGACAAAGTCGTCTTTACCATCGCAGTTTCCACCGAAAGACTGGACACCGCCAAATTATTCTTTGATTACATAAACAACTGACATGAGCGAAACCGTACAATTACCCGAACAATTTAAGGCAAGGATGGAAAAAGAACTCGGTCCGGAGTACGGGGCGTTTATCGCCTCCTATGAGGATACGCGTCTTTACGGCCTTCGCTGCAATCTCTTAAAAAGCGATCTTGAGGCATTTTGTGAAAAAATGCCTTTTTTGCTTTCCAAAATCGATTTTGCCGAAGGGGGATTTTACTATAACGACGAAGAACATCCCGGCAAACACGTTTACCACGAGGCGGGTGCCTACTACATTCAGGAACCCAGCGCAATGTCGGCTGTGACCGAACTTGGCGTAAAGGAAGGGGATATCGTTTTGGACCTTTGTGCCGCTCCCGGCGGAAAGAGCACTCAGATCTCATCGTATTTAAACGGGCAAGGGCTGCTTGTAACCAACGAGATAAACAAAGACAGAGCTGTGATCCTTTCTTCCAACATAGAAAGAATGGGGGTTAGAAACGCCGTCGTTACAAGCGAATCTTCGGATGTTTTGGCCCGCAGATTTCCTCTTTTCTTTAACAAGATCTTAGTGGACGCACCGTGCTCGGGTGAAGGAATGTTCAGAAAAGACGAAACCGCCGTTAACGAATGGTCCCCCGAAAATGTTTCCATGTGCGCAAAAAGGCAGGAAGAGATACTTAAAAACGCCTCTTCCATGCTTGCTCCCGGCGGTACGCTGGTTTATTCGACATGTACGTTTTCAAGAGAAGAAAACGAAGACAATATAGAAAAGTTCATTAACGAAAACCCCGATTTCGAACTCGTTTTGATGAAACGGCTCATGCCCCACGTAATTAAGGGCGAAGGTCATTTTGTGGCAAAGCTTAAGAAAAAGGGCGAATATGTCGGCAGAACGGTTTCTTTGGACAGTTCCAAAGGAAAGAAAAAGTCAAAAAATAATTCCAACGCTTTGACTGAAGACACCGTAAGAGACTTCCTGACAAAAGATTTCGGAATGAAAGAAGAAGTCGCAAACAAATTGCTTGCGACCTCATATATAACAAGAATTAAAGACAACGTTTATCTCACACCGGCGCTTTTTACCGGTATCGATTCCATCCGCGTGGTGCGTCCGGGACTTCATATAATGTGCGATCTTAAAAACCGTTTCGAGCCCGCCCATTCCCTTGCCATGTCAATGCGACCTTTCGAAGTCACCAAGTGTGCGGACATAAGTCTTGATGATGCCAAGCGCTTTATCGCAGGCGAAACAATTTCTGTCGATCCGAATCTCAAAGGCTTTTTGCCTGTCTTTGTAAACGGCTTTTCCATAGGCTTTGCAAAAGCGGTTAACGGCACTTTGAAAAATCATTATCCGAAGGGACTGAGAACAAATCTTTAAAAGAAAAGGATGGACAAAATGTCCATCCTTTTCAGATCCTTGTAAGTACGTTGATCGCTCGGCTGTATTGCTCGCTTAACTCTTTGTGTCTTATGCCGAGAGCTTCAGCGTTGTTTTCTTCGATCGCTATTTCGACTTCCTGAGCTTTCTTGGCGAGTTCCAAAGCCCCTATGGTCTGTGAAGAAGAACGGATGGATCGAACTATCATCTTATAATTCTCCATCTTTGCCTTCTCGTAACTTTCGGCGAGCATTGAACGCTTGTCTTCTCTTAAGTAAGTTTCAATCCTCTCGCGCCATACCTGCTCGTTGTAGTGGCTGTTGTCCATGGCGGCTTTTCTGTTGATGACTTCCTCTACAGAAGGCTTCTCGTCAAGGGGTGAAGGTGAATTGACTTCATGCTCGATGGCAGTGAGTTTCTTCTCATTTTCGAGAATTGTTTTTTCTACCGCTTTACCACCGATCTTGTCAGGCGGAAGATATTTAAGAAGCATCTTCTCAAGATCCATAAGCGCGATAGGCTTTGAAAGATAATCGGTGAAGCCCTGCTTCATGTACTCTTCCTTGGCGCCTATTATGGCATTTGCGGTAAGCACGATGACCGGTGTCTCGCGGTTTGGATTGCCCACATCGGCCTTTATGTCACGAAGTGTCTCGATACCGTCTTTACCGGGCATCATGTGGTCTAAGAGTATGATGTCGTATTTATTTTTCTTGGTTAGTTCAAGACAGTCTTTTCCGCTTATGGCGGTGTCTATCTTCATACCCGTCTTCTTAAGAAGACTCTGCACAACTTTCAGGTTTACGAGCACATCATCCACCGCAAGAAGGGAAGCTTCCGGTGCGGTAAAGAGATCTTCTCTCCGCTTTCCGGGGCCAAGAACAGGTTCGTTTTCAACTCTCTCTTCAAGTTTTCCTGCGGGAGTCGTGTTTACGACATGCTGAGGAATGATGATAGTAAATACAGAGCCCGATCCGTAAGAACTGGTTACGTTTATCGTACCGCCCATAAGGTTAACGAGCGCTCCCGTTATCGCAAGACCAAGTCCCGTTCCTTCGATGCTGGCATTTCGTTCCTCATCGACACGGGTAAATACGTTAAAGAGTTTTTCTTTATCTTCGTCTTTAATACCTATACCGGTATCACTTACTTCAATTCTTAAATCAATACCGTCTTCGGTCATGTTCTCGGCTGTAACTTTAAGGCCCACACGGCCTTTTCTCGTATATTTGACCGCATTTGTAAGGACATTGGTGATTATCTGCTGTATGCGGACTTCATCGCCCTTTAATACGGAAGGAATGTTCTCATCAAACACGACCACAAACTTAAGTCCCTTCTCAACCGCACGTCTTTCAACAAGATTGCGGCAGACTGTCACAACATCTTTTATGTGATACGAAACAGGCAATATCTCCATCTTTCCCGAATCCAGCTTCGAGAAATCTAGTATGTCGTTAATAAGGGAAAGAAGAAGCTTTCCGGCCACTTCAACGTCCGTCGCGTAGGCGAGAGTGTTCTTTTCGGCGCTCTCCCTTAGTATCGCCTCGTTCATGCCAAGTATGGCGTTGATGGGTGTTCTTATCTCGTGAGACATCGTGGCAAGGAACTTGGACTTAAGATCGGCTTCATATTGAACGTGTCGTTTCTTTTCTTCGATCTTGAGAAGATTGATAAACGCGTTGAATATGGCGGCTATCGTGAATATCAATAGACCCGACTCAAGATAGAGCGCCGACATGATGCTTGTTTTTATATAGTTGGCAAGCTGAAGTGCAAACAATACAAGCATGATAATAGACGACCACACGACAATACTGTAGTTTCTGCTTTTGCCCGTCTTGTGATCTTTTATTACTCCGTAAGCAAACAACGCTACGCTTAAGAACAGGAAAAACAGAAGCTGATATAAATCTTCGCCCAGATCACGCTTTCTTAAAAGAGCAAGCGCGACACAGACCAGTCCGTGTGCGATCGCCGAATACAGATATATGAGGTACATCGTCCTGTAGCGGCCTTCCTGAAGCGAATCGAAATACAGAACCATCATCATCGGAGCAAGTATCATCATAAGCTCCGGGATCGCGTTCATGGCAATGACATTCGAGAACAGAATATCTCTGAAAATGCCTTCGGTAAGAATATAAGCGGCAGCCATCATGAGTATCCAGCCCACATAGTCCACTCTGACGGTACCGTTTGTCGATACACGTAAAAATACGCCGAGAACGACACACGAAATACTTAAGCAGACAAGGAACATTGCGAATATGAACGCAGGACCCTGCGCCGTCATATAAGATCTGTTTAAGATACCGCGTTCGCTGTAATATGCATAAGGAAATGTCCTGGGAATGTCGCTTACGGCCACACCTATGACACGTATCGGCTTGCCGATGTCTTCTCTGGTAACGGAAGCATATACGTAGCGGGAAACAACGTTCGTCCAGTAGAAATAGGTGAATTTCTGGTTGAACGCAAATCTGACCTCGTCGCCGACCATGATTCGCATGTTCATTCTGTCGGAACGGGTTGAGAAACAATATTTATCTGTGATGTTTTCGGGAACGGTGCTCTCAAAAACTATCTCTTCGCCTGCTTTTAGGTCATCGAAAGTACAGGGAAGCGTTACCGCTTCTCTGTGTCCGTCGGGATAAACTCTCTCCCAACCGGTATTTGCTTCCAGTCTTTCGGGCATGGGTGATTCACAGTCCTCAAGCCAGTGAGTATTGGAAAGAAGCATGAATATGCCGGTGATCACCACGAAAATGAGAATGAATGCTTCCACGATCAACAAAGACTTTCTGTTTCGTGAATTGATCTCATTCATTATCGCGCGGATTTTATCTGTAATTTTTGAGGAATTTGCCTTATTTTCTTCCATGATTGTACCATTTTAACCGTTGTACGCAGAAATAATTGCGTATCGTATATTATATCATCAATTATTTAGCAACCAATTAACACAGTACCGCAAAAAGACCGATTTTTTAGCGCTTATCAGCCATAAGTTCTTATAAGTGTGTACGGAGGTTTAAGATTAAGATCCGCAAATCCGAAAAGATTGTTGTCATCGGTCAAAATCATAAGATAATCTCCGTCAAGAACGAAGTCCAGCTTTGAATAACCGTTTATGATGATCACGTCACCGTCCACGTTATAAGCAAAAACTCCTGAAGATCTTCTCCGTTAAAGAAAGCAACGCTTTCTTCGGGGGAAAAATCTTTTATCGCGTCCATGATATCATCGTAACCGCCGAGGATGAACACCATAAGGCATACAAGCAATACAACGAGAGGTGCCTTGCTCTTTTTCTTCGGAGGAACGGGATAATAGCCCTGGGGATAATAAGGCTGAGGCTGTACCTGAGGCTGAGGCTGTATCTGGGTTTGAGGCTGTACCTGAGGCTGTGCTGCAGTTTGAGATTCCTCATACAACTTTTGACCGCAGTTTGTACAAAACTTAACTCCGTCGCGCATCTGTGCCCCGCAATTATGACAAAACATTTCATTTCCTCCGTCAGTGCATATACGCCGCAAACAAGTTGCGGCGTAATTGAATATCTGTAGATTACAATGTGTCGGCGATCCTTCTTGCTACATAAACACCGCTTGCGGACGCATGGGAAAGTGAATGTGTAACACCGCTGCCGTCTCCGATGATATAAAGTCCTTTGTGTATGGACTCAAGATTCTCATCGAGTTTAACTTCCATGTTGTAGAATTTGACTTCCACACCGTAAAGAAGGGTATCGTCGTTTGCGGTACCGGGAGCGATCTTATCGAGAGCGTAGATCATCTCGATGATACCGTCCATAAGACGCTTGGGAAGAACAAGACTTAAGTCACCGGGTGTAGCATTAAGCGTGGGGCGTACGGTTCCTTTGTCAATTCGTTTCCAGTTACTTCTTCTTCCTCTCTCAAGGTCGCCGAATCGCTGAACGATTACGCCTCCGCCGAGCATGTTGGAAAGTCTTGCGATACTTTCACCGTATCCGTTACTGTCTTTGAAAGGCTCCGAGAAATGCTTTGCAACCAAAAGCGCGAAGTTGGTGTTCTCGGTCTTTTTGTCTGCGTCTTCAAAACTGTGTCCGTTAACGGTGACGATACCGTTTGTATTTTCGTTAACCACTATACCGTTGGGATTCATACAGAATGTACGAACGCTGTCCTCAAATTTTGAGGTACGGTATACGATCTTGCTTTCATATAACTGATCGGTAAGATGTGAGAATATAACCGCGGGAAGTTCCACTCTTACGCCGATGTCGACACGGTTTGAGTTGGTGGGGATATCAAGGTCGTTACATACCTTCTCCATCCACTTGCTTCCGCTTCGTCCTGCGGATACGACTATGTTGGTACACTCGTCGAAACCGCCTTCGTAGATAACTCTGTAACCGTTATCCAGTTTCTCGATAGTCTCGATGGA
>CAMPBP010000002.1 GCA_946639085.1 uncultured Lachnospiraceae bacterium | reverse complement strand
CGGCGTCCGGCTTCTCAAACTCTTTTGCGACACTGTTGTCTCTTGTAAGATACCATTCAACCTCGCCGTAGTTGTTCTCGTCGGGAAACTCGGCAAACATCGCGTCCGTAACGTAAGGAACACCGTTTCCCAGAAGTCGCAGATACAGATAATCCCTGCCCGCAGATCTTCCCACGTAAAAGTCGCCGTGGAATCCGTCGCTGTCTTCGTTCATGATCTCGTAATAATCACCGAAGGGAAGGCTTGCAAGTCCCGTGAAATCCATGTTGTACTCAAGAAATCTGCCCTCCGTATCGCCGGGCTTGTCGGCTGTCAGCTCAAGCGTACCGGAAGCTTCATATATATCGTCATTACGGGAAAAAGAAAGCACTCCGTCCTTTGAAATCTTTAACTTTGCGTATTCTTCGCCGGAATAAGGGCCCACAAACGACCACTCGCCTTCGAGAAAGCTCATGACCGAGGCCTTGTCTTTATAATCTATTTCGAACTTGGTATCAACCATAGCAGGCGTCACGTCGGGCTCATCGGGCTCAACGCTCACAGGCGTCGTATCGGTCGATTCGGTGCTGTCCGTCGATTCCGAAACAACGTTTTCTTTGGCTCCGGGGAACTTACATCCTGCCAAACATAAGCCAAGTACAATTATCAAACCGGTCGTCTTAAGAAAGCGTCTCATGGCTCCTCCTATAATGAATGATGGTTATATCATTATATTATTTTAAGCCCTTTTCTTCAACTAAAGCATTTCTTAGGATTATCAGAAGAAAGAAAAAAACAGGCAAGCTTTCGCTTACCTGCTTTCTCTTTTTATGATGCAATTAACAATTATTTTGCATTGTTTCTCTTAGCTTTGATGACTCTTCTTGCGGTCTCGCCTGCTGCTGCAACTGCTGCAAGTGCTGCAAGGATGAGTAACCATAAATAGTTCGCATCTTTTTTGCTTACAGCTGCTGCTGTTGCAGAATCTTCATCAGTTATTGTAAAGGAAGGCTTTGTTGCATCGGGAGCTGCCTCGCCCTTATCGGAATCGTCTGCATCACCGGCATTGCCTGCTGTTGCTGCAGTAGCGCTGTTCTCGTCGATGATAGTAAGTTCATCTTCGGTTGTAACGATAGGAGTTCCTGCTGCGGTACGTCTTCCGGTATCAACTACACGGTTGGTGTTACCCTGTGCAACGTTGTTGTTCTGATCATCATTGTTCTGATCGTCGTTACCCTGATCGTAGTTGCCCTGATCGTCGCCACCCTGTACATCGTTGTTTACGGTTGTATCGGTTTTCTTGGGTCTCTCTGCCTTTTCTTTAGCAAGCTCGTCAGCTTCCTTAGCTGCTTCCTTAGCTGCTTCTGCTTCGTCCTTAGCCTTTTCGAGATCTTTCTCTGCGCTTAAGAATCTGGAGAATGCTTTTTCAACTTCGTTCTCAGCTACTTCCAACTCTTTAAGCTTAACGTGCTTAAGATATTTAAGCTCATCAAGTCTTGCCTGTGCTGCGTTAAGAGCTTCTCTTGCCGCATTGTAGAAATCAAGTGCTTCTTTTTCTTTTTCAGCTGCTTCAGCTGCTGCCTTGGCTGCGTCTGATGCCTTTGTTGCTGCCTGTGCTGCCGCGATCTGATCGAATGTTGCGGAGTATACTGCGAATTCGGCTTCGTCAACCAAAGTTGCTGCATATCCACGCTCGGAAATATTGACAAGTACCTTTAAATTGCTTGAGTTTGAAGCGAAAACAACATGTGTTTCGTTTTTGGAATCAATATACCAATCCCAGTTACGATACTTTTTCTCAATGTTAAACTCGGTATTAAGATTCTTCCATGTCTGACCGGTAAACAATCCGATCAACTTATCCAAGAAATCTTGGTCTGTAGTTGCTGCTTCGTAATCGTTCTTATCTTTTGTTACTGTTTCGTACTTACCCTGTGAAGTCTCCATCTGCTCAAGAAGAGCATCCAATTCTTCACTCTGAGCCTTATCAAGATAAATCACTTCAGCTTCATCGTTGTAAATATATTTCTCTACAAGGCTGAGGTTGGTTTTTGCGGTAGCAAGAGCAGTAGCTGCGTTTGTTGCTGCATCCTTGGCATTCTGCTTTGTCTCGTTGGCTGTTTTGATATTTGCTTTAGCAGTTTTTACTGCGTTGTCAGCAGTCTTCTTCTGGCCTTCTAAATTTTTCTTAATATCTTCAGCATCGGATTTAGCTTTTACGGCTGCTTCCTTTTTAGCTTGTGCATCTGCAACAGCCTGCTTAGCTTTATTAATTTTTTCAGTGGTAGCTTTTTCACGTTGCATAAATCCCGTCCATACCCATTCGCCGTTTTTGGCATTGGCCATATTGGAATTTTTACTGATCGTACTGTCGGCTGAATCGATTATGCCCTGCTGTTTCTTAATCTCTTTATCCTGTTTACCGATCTCACCTGCAAGTCTGGATGATTCAGCTTCCTGTTCGGATTTGGTCTTTTCGTATCCTGCGATAAGATCATCCTGAGCGGAGCAGATTGATTCCTGAGCCTCTGATTTTGCTGTATAATCTGCCTGCGCTGCATCAACTTCGTCTTTAAGTGTCTGATAGTCCTTATTTTTATTTGTAAGATTAGCAAGCTCATCAAGAGTTAAGTTTGCTGCATTGGCTGCTGCCAAAGCCTTCTCCGAAGCGGTCTGGGCTTCTGCTGCTGCGGTTTCTGCTGCCTTCTGTGCGGTTTGCTTTTTCCACATTGCAGCGTCATAAGCGCCCTTAGCATAGTCAAGAGTAGCCTTTGTCATGTTAAGTCTTGTCTGAGCTGCGAACAAAGCTGCGTTTGCCTGATCGATGAGGCTGTTTGTAGCTTTCTTCTCACCCTTGAGAAGATTGTTTGCTTCTTCGGCAAGTTTTTCTACTTCTTCCAATGCATTGTTGTAGTCTTCTGCTGCAGCGTTGTATGCCTGTCTTGCTTCTTCTTCAGCTGTTGCAGCTGCATCGGCTTCGTCCTGAGCCTGCTGTGCTGCAACGAGTGCTTCGTCACGATACTCAGCCTGCTTAACTGCTTCAAGAGCTGCCTGAGCGTTGTCTTCAGCCTTGTCTGCTGCTTCTACGGCCTTATCGAGGTCATCCATCTTGCCGTCAACAGCTTTCTTTGCGTCGTCAAGGATCTTGCCTGATTCTTCTTCAAAAGTCTTTGTTGTGTCGCTCTTTAATTCATTAAAATCATCAATAGCCTCAACAGCCTCGCCATTCTTCTTTACGGCATAGTCTGTTCTGTTCTGGCCTTTGATGTGAACTTTTAATTCGTCCTCTTCCTCATCGGGTTCGGGAACATCTGCTTCTACTACATAGCCTGAACCTGAAGTATAGGTAGAAGTAGTATCAGAGGTTACAGGGATTCTGTCTGCTATTCTAACCAATGCTTCTTTGGCAATAAATTTTTCTTCTTTCTTTACTTCTTCTTTCTTTGCAGGCTCTTTCTCTTCGCCTACGATTTCAGCAACTCTGCCGACTCTCTCTTCGAGCTTTTCAGCTGCCTTAAGAGCCTTCTTAGCCGCATCCTGTGCATCTTCTGCGTTCTGCTGTGCGACATACGCTGCCTTGTCTGCCTTTTCTGCCGCATCAACCGCTTCCTTTAATCCATCTGAACTGTACTTAAGCTTATCTGCTGCTCCGTAAGTATCGTCCTGTGCTACCTCGGTCGAGATAGGTGCCTTTACATTACCTTCAGCCATTGCGCTTATGGGCTGTAATAACATTCCGGCGCTTAAGATTATTGAAGCAATTCTTACTACTGTTTTTCTTCTCATTTCTGTTCCCCTTCTAAAAAATTGTCCCGTCGCTTCCGCGACATTAATTGGTTGTTAATTGCATTTCGTATATAAAGACTCCGCTTTTTATAAAAACGGCTCAAAAAAATTCAAAAAAAGTTTAAAAAAACAAAAAAATCCTCTTTTTGGCTTAAAAAGAGGATTTTTTATAGCACTATTTTGATATAAAGTTTAACTATCTTACTTTACCCTGAAGAATAAAGAGGACAACATCCAAAACCGGTTCGTTTTCTTTGATCACCAATGCAACTTTTCTTTTTGCCCGACTGAGTCCGTGGAAAAGTTTTCTTACTTTGAAATCATCGATGTCGCCCGATAAGAATTCATCCGCTTTAAGGGCGGAGGCATTTCGAAGATTGCCCTCCGCATCATAGCAAAAGGAGGAATCCATGAGCATAACGACTTTATCGAACTCTTTGCAGGTGGCTTCCACGGTATCGATCTCGTAGCTTTTTTCTTTGTCACCGTCAAGGCCCAATAATGTACCGTTATCGATGTTGTTGTCTCTAAGATACACAAAACCGTCCTTTTCCAATATGGCGATGAGTCCCGCCGCCTCCTTGTCGTTGGCCGCGTACGAAACCTTTACGGAGGGGTAATCGTGACGGGGAGACTGCCTTAGAAAGCTCATAAGGCAATTTATAAAAGAAGAAAGCTCTGCGTTAAGCCTTATCCTGTTCGTAAGTTTATAGCCCGTGAATCCGGGAAGTGCTTCTATGATCTCGGCTCCGTAGCCCGCGCGTTCTTTTTGCGCAATTGCATCTTCTTTATCATAAGAAAAGATGACAGGGGCTTTCCAACGACCCGATATCTCAAGTATCTCGTCAAGAAGCCGGGAATTTATCCTGTGGCCCTCGTCTACAAGTATCACTTTGTATTCGCCGGTCACCTCGATACTCTTATCGTCTTCGCAGTAGAAGAAATCGATCCTCTTTAAGCGATCGTCAAGCTCCTCAAGACCTTTAAGGTGCGTTCCGAAATGAAGAACGCAGACCTTATCGCACTTTGAAAGCCTCATGGCAAGGTCGTACAAAAGTATCGTCTTTCCCGTTCCGGGAAGTCCCGTGAAGCCGCAATATACGGGTGCGTCAGCGTTTTCTTCTTTCTTTAATAACTTAAGTATCTGTCTTTCTATGTCTTTCTGCTGGGAGGTGAGGAAATATTCCTGGCGCAAAAATCGTCCGGGGTCGGTAAGGGGCGAGATGAGATAATCTTCTTCTTTAAAAAGTTCTTCGATGTCACCTTTGTAGCAATCACCCTGCTCGGCCATCACCTCGGCGAGATCTTCGAAATCGGTCTCAACAAGTTTAAGGGAATTCGACAGACGCACCAGGCGGTCGTAATTACTTATATAAGTATAAAAATGCATGTCAAGTCCGAGCGTGGAAAGATAGTATCTGTTCTGCAAAAGCTGATCTCTTATGACCTCATCGGAGACATTGCCGCTCTTTAACTCGATGTTTATGACAGACTTTTCGCCCACTCTCAAAAGATCGAACTCTTTCCCGAGTTTGGGCATGGTGAAAGAATAAAAGAAAGAAAGCTCGGGACCGTTTGTAAGGAAAGGGGCGATGTTGTCGGTAAACGCCTTAAGTCCCTCGATCTCCCACTCTTTTATCTTAAGAAAGCGGCTTCTTTGCGATAACTGCCTGTCAAGTTTGGCAAGCCGCTCGGGATCTGTGATTCTTGTAAGTGCGTAAATGTTTACAGGTTTCATGTTAAAAATTACTATTATTATTTTTATTTTGATTATATCATTAACCGGTAACAATGTATTATCTGAAAGTATGTGCATGGCGATTTTTTTCGGCATGCATTTGGTGAGGCATTCATATATGAAGAAACAACACGGCAATACAATGGATATGACGGAGGGAAAGAGTCTCCCGCTTATCCTCGCTTTTGCGCTTCCCATGCTTCTTGGGAACATTTTTCAACAACTTTACAATCTGGCCGATTCGGTCATAGTCGGAAAGCTCGTCGGTGCGGATGCCCTTGCTGCCATCGGTGCCACTTCCTCGATCACTTTTTTCTTTTTCGCGCTCTGCAACGGCATAGGCTCCGCAGGGGGAATAATAGCTTCACAGCTGTACGGCGGCAAAAACTACAAGATGGTCAAAAAGTGCATCTCCAACACCGCTTATATAATGGTCATTTTCCCTGCGGTGGTGGGAACCATCGCTTTCTTGGTGAGCAAGCCGCTTCTTATATTTTTGAATACCCCGGAGAACATCCTCCCCGATGCGATCTCCTATGTTCACATCATGTGCGGAGGCATCATATTTGTTTCGCTTTACAATTTTATCTCGTCGATGCTTCGTGCTTTCGGCGATTCGAAGTCTCCGCTTTACTTTTTGATCTTTTCGTGTGTTGTAAACGTCGGCCTCGATATTTTATTTGTATATGCATTTAAACTCGGTGTGCGCGGTGCGGGATATGCAACCATCATCTCACAGTTTTTGGCAGGCTTCGGAGCACTTATATACGCAACCAAAAAGAATGAATTTTTCAAACTTGAAAAGGACGATCTTTCGCCTAACTTTGAACTCATCAAAAGAACCATCGCTCTCGGCATTCCGCTTTCCCTTCAGTTTTCCCTCATTGCCGTATCGTGCATGGCACTTCAGAAGGTCGTTAACGGATTCGGTGCGGTCGCAATGGCAGCTTTTGCCGCCACCAGCAGAATAGAACAGCTCATACATCAGCCTTACCAGACTTTAAGTGCGGCGCTTTCAACCTTCACCGGACAGAATTACGGCGCCAAAAAGCCCGAGCGTATGTCCGACGGATACAAGAAAAGCTTCATGATAATGGTGATCTTCTCGCTTGTCATGTGGCCTGTCATGACTGTGTTCGGTCATCAGGTAATAAAACTCTTTGTTAACGAGCCCGAGGTTATAGAGATGGGCGCAAAAGCGCTTACCATCACGAGCATATTCTATGTATGTCTCGGCGCGATTTATGTCATAAGAGGCGTACTAAACGGTATGGGAGACGGTTTCTTTGCACTGCTCAACGGTATTGTCGAAGTCATCGGACGTTTCACCGTTCCTTTCATATTGACCGCCATTCCGTTCATAGGACTTTGGGGCATATGGTGGTCGGTCGGAGTCGTTTGGTTCTTAAGTGGCTTTACGGCATGGCTTCGATATGTATACTATAAGAAGAAAAAACTATCGCACATATTTGAATGACCTATAAGGGGGACCGATGAAACTTTTGTGGCGACTTGCCAAAGAGGCACTCAGGTACAAACTTTTATATTTTATCGCTATTTCGGCAACGCTTCTTCATACCGTTGTAAATCTTACAGCGCCGAAGATATTATCAGCCATGACAAGGATAGTTGAAGAAGGCGTTCAAAAGGAAGATCTTAAAAAGATCGGTGTGCTCACCGCCATACTCGTCGGTCTTTATCTTATAAGGATCGTTTTTCGATTCCTTAGCAATTACCTTGCACACAAAGCTGCATGGAATCTGGTAGGTGACATGCGTATAAAAGTATATGACAAACTCGAGCATTTAGATCTCGGTTTCTTTCACGACAAGCAGACCGGCGATCTTATGAGCCGTGTCGTCAACGACACAAGAGATCTGGAACTTTTGTATGCGCATATCATTCCCGATCTTTTCACGAATTTTGTGACATTTGCAGGGGTTCTGATAATACTTCTAACGATAAACGCGAAACTTGCGCTTGTTACATGCGCACCCCTTCCGCTGATATTCGTGTCCGGACTCATCTTTGTAAAGAAAATACGTCCATGCTTTAAAAAAGCGCAGACAAAGATGGGCGAGCTTAACGGAAAACTCCAGGACAATCTTTCGGGCATCCACGAGATACAATCTTTCGGCCAGGAAGAATACGAGACCGAGCAGGTAAACACTCTTAACTTCGAGCATGTGGACGTACAGCTCTATGCCCTTAAGTTAAGCGGCATATTCCATCCGACGGTTGAATTCATATCTTCGGTCGGTACTATACTCGTTGTTTCTTTTGGCGGATTTTTAGCTTACAAAGACGGTCTTGCAGTATCGGACATCGTTGCGTTCCTTTTATACCTCGGGCTTTTCTACGGGCCCGTTTCGGGACTTGCGCAGATACTTGAGAATATGCAGCAGGCAATGGCCGGTGCGGAGCGTGCCATGCTCATCCTTGACGCCGATTCAAAGATACAGGATGCACCCGATGCAAAGGATATCGGAAAAGTAGAAGGCGCGATAAAGTTTGAACATGTGGATTTCCAATATCTTGAGGGTGAGCCTGTATTAAAGGATATTGATTTCGAATGTAAACCGGGTATGATGGTCGCTCTCGTAGGCCCCACCGGTATAGGAAAGACGACGCTTACACAGCTTATCTCCAGATTTTACGATCCAACGTCGGGACGCGTTTTGATAGACGGAAAAGATATTAAGAGCGTGACCGTAGATTCGCTCAGGCACAACATATCCCCGGTATTGCAGGACACGTTTCTTTTTAACGGAACGGTTGAAGAAAACATCGGATATGCATGTCCCGAAGCCACACACGAAGAGATTGTGAATGCAGCGAAAGCTGCAAGAATACACGACGACATCATGAAGATGCCACAACAATACGAAACAAAGGTCGGAGAAAGAGGCCTTCGCCTTTCGGGAGGCGAAAAACAGCGTGTGGCTATCGCCAGAGCCATACTCAGGAAATCTCCCATCATAATACTCGACGAAGCCACCGCATCGGTCGACGTTGAGACAGAACGCCACATTCAGGAAGCAGTTGCCGAGATAAGCGGAAAGAGCACGATAGTTGCGATAGCCCATCGCTTATCTACCATTCGCGGCGCAGACCTCATACTTGTCATCAATGACGGCACGATCGCAGAGCGTGGAACTCACGACGAACTCATGGCACTTGACGGCATATACGCGCGCATGCACCGCGTTCAGGAAGCCGCGAGGTAAGTACATAAAAATCACCGACAAAAAACGGGATATGACCTCACAGTCATATCCCGTCTTATTTGCAAATCTTTTTATCAATCGCCGTCGAGAGCTTCAAGTCCTTTCGCATTGGCCACTTTGTTGGCTTTGATGTTCTTAACCAAAGTGGTAAAGAGTGTGCAGCTTAATACGATAAGTATTCCCGAGTAGATGGGAAGAACGCCCCACTTGCCCGATGCCTTGAACACAAGACCCAGTGCAACGGGAGTGATGGTCTGAGCGGACATGCTCGCCGTATAGTAGTATCCGGTGAACTTTCCGATCTTCTTTGAAGAGCAAAGCTCCACGACCATAGGGAAGGAACAGTTGTGAACAAGTGCCATTCCGAAGCCTCTTATCGCCCATACCACGAATAAAAGTGCGGGGAAAGAAAATTCTCCGTTTGCGCCGGTAACAACGCCGGTAGGTCTTGCAAAGCACATAATTATGTATGAAACCACAGAGATCGAAAGACCGAAGGATACGGTCCATTTTCTTCCTATCTTATCTGCTATGGAACCTGCGGTAGCAAAACCGACAACGGATGCAAGGCCGCCGATGATCGTAAGAAACATCGTCTTGCTGGATGAAGACTGAAGATAGTAGATTACGTAGTTTCCGATGTATGTGGAGATCGCGTTCTCTGCCATGAACCACAAAAACTCCGCGCCGAGTATCGCAAGGAGCATTCTCTTGTTTGCGGGGCTCATGGGCTTGTCGTCATCGATGGGAGTTTCAACAGCCGCAAGGCGCTCGCCTTCATCCATCTCATCTTTTAACTCTTCGGCGAGTTTGTTTTCTTTAACCGTAAAGAAAAGCACCAATGCAGAGATGACCATGAGAACCGATGCAACGATGAAAGGAATCTCTATCGTCCATACTTTTCTTGCTTCGTCGGAGGCATTGATATAATCGCTTAACTTAAGGAAGATTCCGAGAACGGTGGCAAATGCACCGCCCAGATATCCCATGATGTTTATGATACCGTTCGCTCTTGCTCTTAAAGGCTTGGGCGTGATGTCGGGCATCAGGGCAACTGCGGGGTTACGATACATCATCATGAACATCAAAACGATGGCCATCATGACTACCATGGCACCGATACTGTTTTTATGGAAGAATAACGGAATGAAGGGGAATGCAACTGCCGCTACGAAGGTACCGGTAAGGATGTAGGGCATACGCTTTCCGATGGAAGAATGAGTCTTGTCGGAAAGACTTCCGAAGAGGGGTAACAAAATGAGTGCGGCAAGGTTGTCGCAAGCCATTATTATACCGACTATCCACTGAACGTTAAGGATCTTTGAGGGATCGCTGGCTTTAAGTCCCGCGGAGGAAAGGTCGTACATTCTGCGGGCAAAGATGTCCGTAAGGAATGTGGGACACCAGGAATCGTAAACCTGCCAAAGCAGACAGATTCCGAAAAATGCAAAGCCGATAAGTGCAGTCCTTCTGACATTTAACTTAAGGCCTGAAGTTGCGGTTTTTTCTTTCATTTATCTTCTCCTTTTACAGAAAAATTACTCTCTCCCAATCAGTATACTATGACTTACGTCGAATAAAAAGGAAAAAATGGTATTGTCTTTTTCGCTTTAAAGTGGTAGAGTAAATAACCGACAAGGAGTAAACAATATGATAGTAGTACTTAAATCCAATGTAGATAAAGAAAAACAGGACCGTCTTGTAGATTGGTTAAAAGAATCCGGAGTCGATGTCCATGTGTCTGTGGGCGAATTCCAGACCGTACTGGGACTTGTGGGCGATACCGCCAAGATCGATACCGATCTCGTGGAAAGCCTCGATATCGTAGACAGCGTAAAGCGCGTTACGGAAACATTTAAGCAGGCAAACAGAAAGTTCCATCCCGAAGACACCGTAGTAAGTGTGGGCGATGTAAAGATCGGGGGCGGAAACTTCTGCCTTATCGCCGGACCCTGTTCCGTTGAGTCCGAAGAGCAGATCGTATCCATCGCGAAGGACGTTAAAAAGTCCGGAGCCAACATGTTAAGAGGCGGCGCCTTCAAGCCCCGCACCTCACCTTACGATTTCCAGGGACTTAAAGCCGAAGGTCTTGAACTTTTAAAGATCGCACGTAAAGAGACCGGGCTTCCCATCGTATCGGAAATAATGAACGTCGGTGACCTTCATCTTTTCGATGATGTGGATGTATTGCAGGTCGGTGCCAGAAACATGCAAAACTTCGATCTTTTAAGAGAGCTGGGACGCACAAACAAGCCTATCTTGCTTAAACGCGGACTTGCAAACACGTTAAAAGAGCTTCTTATGAGCGCCGAATACATCATGGCCAGCGGCAACGAGAACGTTATTCTCTGCGAACGCGGTATCCGTACTTTCAGCGATTACTTAAGGAACACTCTGGATCTTTCCGCTGTTCCCATGTTACATGAACTTTCTCACCTTCCCGTGATCGTAGATCCAAGCCACGCAACGGGCATGGCAAGAATGGTACCGCCCATGGCACTTGCCGCAGTCGGCGCCGGATGTGACGGACTCATCATCGAGGTTCACAACGATCCCGCTCATGCACTCTGCGACGGAGCTCAGTCATTAACTCCCGCGGATTACGATAAACTTGTTAAAAAGATCGTGAAAGTAAGGGAGGCCGTGACATGTTAGTAGGTGTTGTTGGTCTTGGTCTTATCGGAGGATCCTTCGCAAAAGCATATACTAAAGCAGGGGCTGAAGTACTGGCTTACGACGCAAACCATGCGGTTACCGAATTTGCGATGTTATCGGGAGCGGTAAAAGATGAACTCACCGACGACAGACTCAAGGACTGTGACCTTATCATGGTGTGCACCTATCCCGAAGCGGTAATAAGCTTCATGGAAGAGAAGGGTCCGCTTATCGGCAAGAAGCCCGTAGTGATAGATAGCTGCGGTACCAAGAGAAACGTTGTCAAAAAGGGAATGGAAGTCGCAAAGAAATACGGTTTTACCTATGTCGGCGGACACCCTATGGCAGGCACCCAGTATTCGGGATTTAAATATGCCAAAGACACTCTCTTCTACCATGCTCCCATGGTACTGGTCCCTCCCCGTTATGACGACCCGGTATTTCTTGAGAAGATCGAATCGCTCTTAAAGCCCGTGGGATTTGGAAAATTTACCGTCACCACAGCCGAGAAGCACGACGAAGTGATCGCCTTTACTTCACAGCTTGCTCACGTAGTTTCAAACGCTTACGTAAAGAGCCCCACTTCAAGGACACACTCCGGTTTCTCCGCAGGCAGCTACAAAGACCTTACCCGTGTCGCATGGTTAAACCCCGAGATGTGGACACAGCTTTTCTTTGACAACAAAGAATATCTTATAAACGAACTGGATATAATAATAAAGAATCTGTCCGAGTACAGAGACGCACTCGTTAACGACGATCCCGCCACCATGAAAGAACTTTTGGCAGAAGGAAGAAAGATCAAAGAAGAAGTTGACGGTTAAGAAAAAGGAGGGATTCTTCCCTCCTTAAAAATATTAATGTTTTTCCCTTAAATAGATTTCCACTCTCGATTGAATTATTTCGCCGATTTCACTGGCAGTCTTCTGACCGCTAAAATATGGCTGCGTTTCTTCTTCTATTATTCTTTCTATTTCATTATCGCAATTTGAAATCGTATCAGCATTAGCAATAGCGTCATACAACTTATCAATTTCTTCATCGGATAAAGGATTAATATCTATTGATTCACCCCCAGGCAAATACCATATGGATTTCTCGACTTCTTTTGCTCTCTTTCGAAAAACGGAAATATTGGTCGATAAAGTTCCTTTATCCTTGGGACGATACTCTTCTGTCATGAAATGGCGTATGAATTCCCAGGCGCCCTGAGGATATTTGCAGCTTTTTGTAATGGAAAACGCTGTATCATATTTCATTAAGCTCTTTCCACCTTTTTCATTCGGAAAACCCAAAACGCTGATTGGCTCACCAAACACTACATCTTTATAATAACTGTATCCGCCTGTCCAAATGATATCTACATAATCAATTGTACTGGCTTTGGTTCGAAACGCTTCTATTTCCTTCTCCATATCACTAAAAGAAAAACTATTATACGAAGGAAATACTTTTGCCAACTCAAGTATTTCATAAAAGTCTTCACACGCAAAATTGCACTCTCGATCATTCAAAATGTTTGAATTCGAATAAATCATCATGCGGATAATATCTTCTCTGGAAGCACCGTAAAGAGCGGATTGATCGAAATCATTACTCGACAACAATGCTTTAAGATCATTTACTGTCCAACTGTTTATGCTCTTTCTTTTTTCCTCACTGATTATCAAAGTAGACAAACTGACTTGTGGAATATAAGCGACCAGATCTCCTTTATAACTACCCGCCTCTATTATGTTGGGGAAATAATTATCGATATCTATGCTGTCATCTTTTTCAATGTATGGCTCCAATGAAACAAATACTTTTTTGCTTTTCAAAAGATCAACCATGTAAGGTTCTTCGAGTACCAAAATGTCGGGAAGATCACCGTTTGAAAGATCGAGCAATATCTTGTTTCTGTCGCCATGTGGATCATCCTGTGTTACGTAATCAGAATAATCGATCATTTTTATCTTATAATCATTGCTCTGTCGATTGAATTCCAATGCTTCTTCCCACGGCCCACCATAGCGCTTTTGGCATCCAATCGTAATAATCTTTCTTTCATCGTTTTCTCGTTTTGTAAAAACAGAGATATTGACACAAGGAGATTCAAATTCAACATTATAAAATTCTACCGCTTTAATCGTGTTTTCTTCGTCTATGATCCAAGTATCCAACCCATTACCGCCGGATAGACCGCAATCAAAGAAATTTAAAACCCTTTCAGCCCCTTTTTCCGAACTAAAACCATAAAGATTCTCACCATCATTAACCATAAAAATATATTTCTTGTTTCCGGAAAGAATATTCCAATCGGTATATGAGAATTCGCAAGAGGTTATGTCACAAAAATCCAAAGAGTCTTCATCTATCCTTGCTATACGATCATTCCCATCTTCTTTAAAAAGTACATACGCAGAATTGTCATATGAAGAAACAATTTTACAGTCATATTCAATGTCGTTTTTTTTCTTAATGTTAAATTCCGAATCAAACAGGACCAATTCCCGGCCTCTTTGAGCCAGAAAGCAGTCGGAAGAAAATGGACAAATATAAGCCGATGAATCAATTATCCCATCCAAAGCAGAGTTACTTACAGCCAGCTCATTACCGAGGTTATCAAATATTACCGCAACACATTCCCACTCTTCAATTTCATTGAATCGATCGTAAACCACGAGAATGTTCCCTTTTTCGGATTTACAAAAGTTTTCGATATATATATCACTTTTTTCAACTATTTTTATCGTATTAAGATGCGAACCCGAATAATCGTCTTCAATATAAAAGTAATCATATAAATCCGGGTTATCCGAGTATTCTTTTCTTCCTATCATGCAAATTGAATCGCAATAGCACTTACAATCCACCAATTCATAACCTTCAATTCCTCCGACAGAAAAAGAAGAAACACTATAAGAATCTTCATGGTCGATCTTTTCCGAAGCATCACTTTTTGCGCAACCGTTTAAAAGAAAAAGTACAAATAGCAATAAGAACAATATGATCTTTCGATTCAACCCTCATACCTCCATTCAGAAATGAAGTGACTAATACACCACTGAATTAATTAAAGATTCTAAAACTACAATAATCTAATTTTTTGTCTGTCCATCCCCACGCATCGGTAAGATTAACTTCTTTTCCATAGCACGGATCCATGCAAAGAAAATCAGAAAAACTCAGCATGTTATAACAAGAATTCATATTATATCCTGTTATCAAAACAAAATGACCGCTATCTGATGAATTGATACCTATGAAGAATCGTACAGGTTTTCCCGAATCTACCGCGTCATAGATTTGCTTTAATCTACTGCGTTGATTTGATGATGATATAGTCAATAGACTTCCCAACCCTGTGAGCTTACTAGTTGCATCATAATTATTATTGGGATATTTCATAAATTCACGCGGGCCATGAGATTTCTTGTCCAATATGCTCTTTCCGACAGCCATGCAGACTACTGCGCAACCTTCATTATAGTTTCCGGCACCAACATAAGGCAGATAGTATGATCTTTGATTATATGGATTCCCATCGCCACCCTCTACATACTCGCTGGTAAGCCTTGGCCACAGAATAATCTCAGCGTTTGCCGATACAGATCCGGCATTAAACGGATATATATCTGTCAACGCAGCTACAACACTCATCCCATATGATATCAATATAGCAAAACACATGACAAATGATAATAATATTTGGTTTTTCTTAGATATTTTTATTCGCATCTTTCCTCCTGTACAGTGGCTTTAGTCACTTCATGCTACCGTTTGGTAGCATGCATACAATAACATCACCACCCCCATGTGTCAAGAAGCATACATTTAATACTTTTTTGTTAATACCTGCGCAATAAAATAAAAATGAGGTGTTAAAGATATGTTTAAACGGATTAAGGAATTAAGATTAAGAGAGAATCTTTCTCAGGAAGAAGTAGCGAATATATTAAACATACAACGAGAGGTATATCGAAGATATGAAACAGGGACTCGTTTAATTCCGGTTAATTTATTGATCAAACTTGCCGACTATTACAAGGTAAGCTTAGATTATATTGTCGATCGAGAATCATAAACTTTTTACAATTTTATCATTTAAAACAAATCGCGGGAGGCTTTCACCTCCCGCTTTTTCTTTATTCTTCAACCGGAAAATATACCTGATATCTTTCATAACCGATGTTCTTAAGAGGAATGAACTTAATTCCGGTGTCCTGGTATCTTGTCTTGAACGTCTCTTTCCAGAAGCCCCACTCGCGCTCGTTGTCATGAACAAGGAGTTCGCTTATATCGTGTCCTTTAAGGTGCAGCGTTCTCTCGGCATCGGAAAGGCCCGCCAAAGCGATGGGACCGTAGGAGAAGGCGTACATGTTGTCGGAGCCTTCAAGAAGCGTTGCGTAAATGTCCATAGGAAGGCAGAAAGAAACCTCGTCGCCATCCTTAAACCTACGCTCAAGCCTTACAAATCCGTCTTTTGACAAAGCGTCGATATCGACAATTTCACCGTTAACGGTAAGGGTGGGCTTTCTCTTAAGCCACTTAGGAAGTCTTAAGGATAACGTAAACGTAACTTCGCCGTCGACCTTGATTTTGAAGTTTTCTTTTCGCAGATCGGGCTGGTGAGGATAGATGTGAGTGTTTGCATCTATCGCCTGCTCGGCGGAAGAAGTGCTTGAGGAGTGGAAGCTTCCGCTTAAGGTGTCTCTGTACTGTTCTATAGAGACTTCTTTGTTTCCAATCTTAAATGTCGCCTTGCTTGCTGCATATATTCCCACTGCGATCTCAGAATCGTTCTGATAGTAAAGATATTTGTTGTGTGCGGCATTTGCCTGAACCAGCGTGCCGTGGCAACAGAAGAAATCTGAAAACTTCTGTCCCCAGCCTTTTCTGAGTCCTGCGGACATGGGAAGGAAATATGTGATAAGACCGTCTTCGGGATATTCCGCGGTCTGTCCGTTGGCGTGACCGCCCCTGAAATATCCCTGGGCCATTATGCCGTTATAGAGGTTTTGCTCGATATAATCAAGAAATCTTGCTTCGCCGGTCCATTGGAAAAGAATGTCTGCAAGACGGATCATGTTGTATACGGTGCAATGCTCCTGATTCTTATCACCCAGACGTTCCGCCATAGACTTCAAAGGAGTCCATATCTCACCGCAGGTCTGTCCGCCGGTCACGAAGGATCCGCGTTTGTCTACCGCAAGTTCCCAGTATTTCAATGCTATCTCTTTGTATCTTTTTATACCGGTGACTTCGAAAACTCTTGCGGCTCCGATGGCTTCGGGAATGGTGGTGTTTGCATGCATGTTCGTAAGAACGTCCACACCTTCAAGAAGCTTGTCGAAAAGCCTGTGACGGTCGTAGCGCTCGATGAGTTCAAGATACATGTTATCGCTTGTGAATTCATAAAGATCTGCCCAAATCTCCAGCATTCCGCCGGTCTCGAAATCAAGGATGTTGTCCATTTCCTCTCTTGTCTTGCCGTTCGTGAAATCGTAAAACCACTTGGAAAAGTCTTTTGCTATCTCAAGTGCTTCCTCATTCTTTGCGTAGCGATACATATCGCAAAGCCCCATGAACGTCTTGTGAACGTTATAATGAGGTGCCCAGACCTGCTTGCCTCTTGCGATCCAGTAAAAGTATTTTTCAGGTATGGAAGCTGCCCAAAGACCGCCGTTCTCAATCTGGCAGCGCTTGAGTTCGTGTACGATATGATTTGCTTTTGCAAGTATCTCTTCGTCGCCGGTCTCATGATAACGCATTGCGCATGCGCTTAAGTAGTGTCCCAGGAAATGTCCTCTTAACTGACAGGACGGATCTTCCCAGCCGGTATGAGCCATGAACTTGCTTCCGAAGTTCTGGTTTAAGCCCGCTTCCTGATAAAAATTCTGTAAAAGTGCATTGGATTTAAGTTCATCAAGATAGTTTCTGTTGTCGGCTTCCTTTTGAAGAAGCTCGCCTTCTCTTAACTCGATGTTCCTTCCGAATAATGATCTCATAATGTAACCTCCGTTTGACAGACAATCGGTTTCTTTATATATTTACAGTATAGTCGCATTGAAACCATCAATAAATGTGCAATTGTTGCATAGAAATATAAAATAGTCGCATAGAGGCATATGAAAACAGACAACAGGATAAAACTGTATACCGATACGCTGCCGAACGTGAGTCTTTGCGGATACATCGTGACCGACACGGGATTTGTGCACCCCGACAGAGTGTTGGACGTAAACGTTCTCTTATATGTTGAGGAAGGAAGCTTTCATGTATTTGAGGAGAAAGAAGCCTTTACGGTGGAAGCCGGAGAACTCGTATTCTTGAAACAGGGACTTCATCATTACGGCGATATCAAGTGTCCCAAGGGCACTAAATGGTTCTTCGTGCACTTTAATCTTAACGAAAAGAAGGAAGCGACAGAGCTTCTGCCTTTCGAGCATTTTCTTTATACCGAAGGGGCAGGTGGAGGCAGAAGTGCATACAGAGTGCTTCCCAAAACTTTGCATATCGATAAGAACAGCCGCATCTTTTCAAAATTCATGACCTTTAACAAGATGTTCGAATCGAGAAATTATAACGACAATCTTAACTTAAACGCTTATCTTTACGGCATTCTCACCGATATTTACGAAGCCTCGATCAAAGATAAACACGTGGACATAAACCGTGAAAAGGTGCTAAAGATGATGGCTTATCTTGATGAGAATGCGGACAAGCCCTTTGATTCCGCGGGGCTTGAGGAGCTGATGGGGCTTACCTTCAAGCATCTTAATCTCATATTTAAGAAGACTACCGGCACGACGCTTTGGAAATATCATTCCGGGGTAAGGTGCGAGAAGGCCAAGCGGCTTCTTGCTTCGACTTCCATGAGCATAGGCGAGATAAGCGAAAGTCTTTCCTTCGAATCGCCTTACTACTTTTGCAATTCATTTAAACGGTTGGTGGGAGTATCGCCCTCAAAATACAGAAAAGAGAATCTTATCTAAAACTGGATAGAAGCGTCATAATGTAGTACAATGGCAAAGACGCTTTGAATAAAGAGGTATAAAAATGAAAAAGGTTTTGATAAATATCGGAAGAATACTGTTAAGATTCCTGATCCTTATCATCATCGTTGTGAATAAGAAAGGTTTCTTTATACTTGAATCCGTTGCTTTGATAGGCGCGATCCTTTGGGTGGTTGCCATCGAGATACTCGAGCACGTGATAATGGATAAGAAAACAGGTAAAAAGAAAGGTCGCGTCGGCTTTTACATAACCGATGCGCTGGCAGTGCTCATCATATTTGCGACGCTTGTGATGAATCCAAACTGGAACAGCACGCCTTCCGACAAGATCGACTGGTCAAGAGACACCGGAAATGTGACTTATTCAAATCTTCAGGCTTTGGAAGATTACATGTACATGCTTAAGTATGTAAAGAAGCTTCATCCCCTTACCCACGACGGATTTGACGACGAGGTCATGGATAAGATTCTTGAGGTTAAGCACGATCTTGAAAATACCGACTCCATAAAGGGTTACGATCTTTGCCGCGAGTTGGAAAGTATTCTTTCCGCCCTGGGTGACGGACATACGAGCATACAGGAAACATATCCGGAATATCATTACATGAAACATAACTACGAGCACAGATTCCTTGGGGACACGCTCGTTGCGGTAAACGGGCTTACCTACAAAGACATGCTTAATGCAAATCCCTACATCGTAAGTTACGAAAGAAAAGAATATGGCGAAAGGATGATAAAGAACCGTGTTTCAAGTCTGGAAGGGTTAAATTATTTGGGAATCGATACCACCGGTGAGATAGTTTACGATTACAGAACCGCCGACGGAGGCACTGCCGAAGAGAGAGTTACGGCGGAAGACTTCCTTACTTACGACGAATACATCAAGTATTCGGAGGAGGTGACCGGCGACGATCTTTCTTCCGAGGGCGAAGACAGAGGATTTGTTTATTACGACATTTACGAAGACGCCGACCTTGCGGTGCTTACTCTTACAAGCTGCAATTATAACGATAAGTACAAAGAAACCGTCAAGGCAATGTTTGATGAGATACATGAAAAGAACATCGGAAATGTTGCCGTGGATCTTACGGATAACGGCGGCGGAAGCAGCGGTGTCGCAAACGAATTCATCAAATATCTCGATGTGGACAGTTACTACTCATGGCCCGATGTGGTGAGATTCGGACCTGTTATGGTCAAACATAAGAAAACTCTTGTTAAGAACCACAAAAAGGGATACGGATTTAACGGAAACGTATATGTGATCACGTCCATCTGGTCCTATAGCGCATCCATGGATTTTGCAATGCTCATTCAGGATAACGGGATCGGAAAGGTTGTGGGAGAAGCGAGCGGAAACATGCCCAACAGCTACGGCCAGATAACGAGATTTGTTCTTCCAAACTCCGGCCTTATAATGCAGGTTTCGACAAAAGACTGGCACCGCGTGGACGAGACAAAGGAAGATCTTCCCGTGCTGCCGGATATAGAATGCAACCCTTACGAAGCGGTTGATGTCATTAAAGAGATTACGAGGAAATAAAAACCGCGGGAGGCAAAAGCCTCCCGCTTTTCGTTAACCGTCTACCAGCTCTTACCGCCGTAATACTCGTAGTTGTAGTATTCTTTTTCATTGTCTATGTCACTTCGGTCGTACTGGCCGTCCTGCATGATGTCGTCGAGCTGGTCGAGAAGATCTTCGTTGGGGTCGGAATCGTTATTTTCATCGTCGCCGCCGTCATCGGGATCGGTCTGCGAATCACCGCCACCGCCGCCACCGCCGCCGGAATTGTTGTCCGGATCCTGCTGCTGTTGCTGCTGTTCTTTTTGCTCCTCCAGCTGTTTTATGTATTCGTCGATCTCCTCTTTTAACGTCTGGGCATCGTTGCTTTTGTAGTTGATGTTGTCCATGTCGGCCCAGCCGTTGGTGCAAAGGATGCTTCTTGCTTCTTTGAGTATCTCGATGGCAAGATCCACGTTATCGGCGTTGATACTTTCCGGAGTCAGCGGCTTTACCATGGAAAGCGCCAGGTCGATCCTCATGGCGCAGTCATCTTTGCTTTCTTCGTCGTGACGGGATGCCAGTGCTTTACGAAACTCTTCTTCCGCACTCTCCATATCGCCTTCTTCGTAATATGCCGTTCCTTTATTGTGGTGATCTTTGTAGGGATTGATGAATCCCAGCTCCGAAAGATCGCTTACCTTTAATACATCGTTGTTAAACCTGCTTTTCGCCCGCGCCGTTCTCATATAGTTATAGAACAGCCCTATGAACACCAAAAAGACAAGGCACCAGACGATGCACATCACGATCAGGGTAATATTCGGTTTTTCTTTTCCGCTATTGCTGTTCGTCATCTGACTTTTTCTTCCTGTTACGTTTAACGTGGCCTGTCGCAAGTAAGACGGCATCCCACAAAATGAGCACCATAAGGGCCATTGCAAAGTAATAGTAAATGTCCTTTGAAGCCCATATCTGCTTTTCTTTCATCTCTTTTTCGCTAAGGTCGCTTTCGGCCTTTTTCTTTACCTTTTCAAGAACAGGATTGATCTTGTTGCTTGAAGTCATGTGAACGTAATCAATCCCGAGATCTTTTGCAAGGGAGTTAAGATTGTTCTCGTCGATCTTTGAAATCGCAGGTTCTGCCGGATATTGGGTGTAGTCCATTATATGCTCGGGTTCGTCGTAATACGGATCTACATAGTACATCTCGCCACCATTGGTGGTACCGTAACCCATAACGGCTCCGCAGGAAATGTAGCCTGCGATATCCGCAAAGGACTGAAGCTGGGAATCGTCCGTGATCTCGCCGTCGCTTAAGAAGAACACCGCAACTGCTCCGTCGTCTTTCTCGTGTGCCTTCTTTGCCACAAAAGCAAGGGTGTCATGCACGATGTTTAAGGATGTTCCCTTTGCGTAGATGCTCCTTATCGGATACAAAGAACTCACCATAGTGGCAACGTAGCTTCCGTTGTCGGTGAAGGGAACCGATACCGCTGCGTTGTTGTTAAAGGAGATCACCGTAAAATCGGCACCGTCAATGCTGTCAACGATGTGGCGTACGTCGTCGGCAACACCGTCGAGACGCCTGAAACTGCCGTTATAATCTTCCGCAAGCATACTTATCGTGTTATCCACGACAAATATGACCTTGATATTCAGTTTTTCGGTTTCGACACTGATCGACTCGTTGGGCACCATAGGTCTGATGTTTATGGTAAAAAGAAGCAGCACCGCAATGATCTGGCGTATATAAGCGCCGAGACTTTTTCTTTTTAAGAACAAAAGGCCTACACAGATGATCCCCATGAGCCAAACGGGAAGTATCGGATTGATCAGGATTTTTCCCATTTATAACTCCGATCGCGCTGTGGCGATAATTATTTCTTTAAAAGCTTTGCAAACACAAGAAGTCCGGTGAAGCTGATGAGCAGTGCAAAGAAAGCGTTGGTGGGCAGATCGTGATCCACGTAGTAAGTGCTTCCGGGAACGAGGTTCTCACTCTTGCTTTCGATCATATCGATGATGGACTCGTATGTTCCCGAGGATTCCTCAAGGAAGAATGCGCCTCCGGTCATTTCAACCGCTTCTCTCATGCTTACAAGATTTTCCGTGGTCATCTCTTTGGTACCGATGCCGTATACGGTAATGTTTCTTTCTTTACAAAGTGCCGCTGCCTCTTTTACGGTGATCAGCTCTTCTCCGTAAGGATCGTTGTCGGTACAGAAGATGATTATCTTTGTCCTGTCTTCATCCTCCGAAAAGTTTCTTATGCAGGCGGCGAGGCCGTCACCGATGAGAGAACTGCCTCGAAGTTCATTACCCACCAGGGTTCCGGAAGAAATGTATTCGTTAAGGTAATAGAACTCATCGTCAAAGTTGTACCACCAGAAAGAGTTGTACTTTATACGGTAATCAAGCGCCTTCTGGACGTTGGACAGAGCCTCAAGAGTGTACTCGTGATCGTTGGTAAGAGGCGAGAGAACCACGGGGGAAGTGTTAAAGATCACTATTCCGAAACGCTCGTTTGAAAGGTTCGTTACGGTATCTTTAAGTTCTCCCAGAAGTCTGGCGTTTAGCTCATCAACGGAAGTCGAAACATCAAGACACAGGATGATGTCTCTTGCATATTTCTCTTCGGTGATCTTCTGCCTGTAAAAAGGTCTTGCTATAAGGTAGGAAGTCGATATCACAGTAGCGACAACAAATACCCAAAGGCCAATGACGTAGGCAATATACAGTTTTTTCTTTTTCAGATAATACCTGTCTTTGTTGATGAAATATGTTCCCGCAAGCTTTACGCCTCTTTCATATCTTTTCGATCTGTTTTGAAGGGCGAAGTACAAAACTACGAGTATTCCCGCAACAAATGCGGCAAGGTATAT
>CAMPBP010000001.1 GCA_946639085.1 uncultured Lachnospiraceae bacterium | reverse complement strand
TCGGGACCGAAGTTTCCAAGGTATACGCAAAGTGAGTTACATCCTGCCTTCTTAATATCTTCAAGAGCCTGAACCATGTGGATCTCGCTCTCAACGATACAGATGGGGCACTCGTAAATATCGGAAGCGTCATACTTTGCCTTGTAAGCTTCTACCAAAGCCTTACGTCTGTTAACTGACAAAGACTCGGGGAAACAGTCACGGCTTACAGCCACGATACCTAATTTAATCTTGGGAATGTTGTTCATTATTTTGGTTTCCTCCTGATAATTATATGTTTTTCAACTATAGGCGCCTCCGAGAGGCGCCAAGTTGATTTTAACACGTTTTATTGTTTAACGAAACAAAAAGTTACTTAATCGATTACTCGTAGAGATTAAGGTTCTTTCCCTTAAGTCCGAGGAATGAACCTGCATCAAGTCCGCCCTCTTTGTGACCGATGAGCCACTTGTTAACTGCGGTGATAAGAGCGTCTTCGCTCGGAGCCGTTCCGTCTGCGTTAACCTTTGCATGTGCGGTCTTTAAAGGATAGTTGGTTCCCTTGGGAAGAACGATCGAAACCCGGAATCCTTTTCCGTCTACGCCGCAAGGAGCGTAGTGAAGAGTAGTTGCGAAAACCTCAACTGCGGTTCCTGCAGGAACGAGGAATGCCTTAACCTTTGAAGTATCGTATGTGAAGTCGTCTTCAACGTCCTTCATAAGACCGAGCATAAGTACTGCATCTGTAGCAGCTACGTTGATCTCAGAGTCTCTGTGATACTCAAGTGCATTAAGCATGCAGTTGTGACCGTTGCAATATCCGATCTGGATAGGCATCTCGCCATATGTTACGTTTGCGATCTCTTTTGCAACGTCCAAAGCTTCAAGTTCTGCGATTGAGGGCTCGTAAACAACGCCTTCGGGGCAGGGAGTCTTCTTCATTGCTTCTACAAGTGCGGAAAAATCTACATTCTTGATAACTCTTCCGTATTCTTTGAATTCTTTGCTGTTAACCGATAAGATTTCCATACTACATTCTCTCCTTTATTATTTGATCTTTGCAAATACAGGTTTAAGTGCGGGATAGATGAGTTTGAACTGCTGATAGCGCTCTTCGTACTTCTTAACAAGTTCGGGATCGGGTTCAACCGTATCAACAACCTTTACGAACTTATCAGCGATCTCTTCTACCGATGAATACTCACCTGCAGCTACGGCTGCGAGCATTGCGCCGCCCATTGCAGGTCCTTCTTCGCTTTCGATAACGTCAACTTTAAGATTTAAGATGTTGGCGATCATCTTCTTCCAAAGAGGAGACTTGGCACCGCCACCGCAGATCTTTGTACGCTCGATCTTGATACCGAGGCTCTTTGCAACTTCGTACATATCTCTTGTAGCGAATGCAACACCTTCCAAAACTGCCTGAGTCATGTCGGCACGTGTTGTATCCATTGTGATTCCGGTAAATGTTCCTCTTGCATAAGGATCGTTAAGAGGAGATCTCTCGCCCATGAGGTAAGGAAGGAAGTAAACGTGGTTCTCGCCAAGTTTATCGATAGCCTTCTGCTCTGCCGCATAATCGGTGGTTCCGATGATCTCGTCCATCCACCACTTGTTGCAGGAAGCAGCGGAAAGCATACATCCCATCAAGTGATATGAACCGTCTGCATGAGCAAAGGAGTGAAGTGCGTTAAATGAGTCAACACCGAACTTCTTTGAAGAAATGAAGATGGTTCCGCTGGTTCCCAGTGAAATGTTACATCTTCCGTCACCGACGGTACCGGTACCTACGGCAGCCGCTGCGTTGTCGCCTGCACCTGCAGCTACGATAACGTCCGATGAGAATCCCAGTTCTTTTGCAACATCTTCTTTCAAGGTTCCGATCTTCTCATAACTTTCGAAGATCTTTGCAAGCCATTCGGGTTTAACCGAACAGATCTCGCACATCTCTTTTGACCATGTTCTGTTCTTTACGTCAAAAAGAAGCATTCCCGATGCATCCGAAACGTCGGTAGAATGTACACCGGTAAGTTTGTAAGCAAGATAATCCTTGGGAAGCATCATCTTTGCGATCTTTGCGAAGTTTTCGGGCTCTTTGTTCTTAACCCATAAAACCTTGGGAGCCGTAAAGCCGGTGAAAGAAATGTTTGCGGTATACTCCGATAATTTGTCTTTTCCGATAACGTTATTTAAGTAATCGCACTCTTCTGTTGTACGTCCGTCATTCCAAAGTATTGCGGGACGGATAACATTGTCGTCTTTATCGAGAATTACAAGACCGTGCATCTGACCGCCGAAACTGATGCCTTTAACCTTTGACTTGTCAAAACCTTCGGTAAGCTCTTTTAAGCCTTCCATGCTCTTTTCATACCAGTCTTCGGGTTTTTGCTCGCTCCAGCCGGGGTGAGGAAAGAATAAAGGATATTCTTTAGAAACTACATTTAAGATTTTTCCGCTTTCGTCCATCATAAGGAGCTTAACGGCGGAAGTACCCAGATCGATTCCGATATAGTACATACTAACCCTCCATTGTATTTTTTTGTGATGTTTTTATTCTATTAAACAAGAAATCATTATTCAACCTACTTTTATGACATTTTGTAGTTAATTCTTGCTATTATCACACAAAAAGAGCGGATATCTTTCGATATCCGCTCTTTAAAGTCTGTTAAAATTTAGTTCTTCTCGTTAAGATAAATGGATACTCTGCTTTGGATGATGGAAGCTACCTCATCCACACCCTTCTGTCCTTCAAAGAAAGGAGCAGCTTCTTCGTAAATTATGTTCATTACACTTTCATCAAGATATGAAGAATATGTATTTATGCTCTTTACATACTCGGTGAATTGATCCACTTCTTTCTGGGTAAGAGGCTTACTCTGTTCTCCGGGATACATAGAAGAAGAATAAACGTCACTGTAAACCACATAATCTCCGTCATCCGGTTTCTGCTCTTTCATGGATTCTTCCGCAAGTTCGTTAAATCTCTTTACAGAAAGGGGAATGCCCCATGTAACCTGAGCCATATGATCGTCATCCAACATCTGCTTTACAAAATCCCATGCTGCATCGGGGTTCTTGCACTTTGAAGAGATCGCAAACATCTCATAAAGGCCTAGTGCGGCACCGTTACCCGTGGATGAAGGATATCCGATAAGTGTAACTTCCTCACCGAATGTCTGCTGGATAAGACTCTTGTAGTTTTCAAATCCCGAAAGGTAAGCATCGGAGAGCACGTATTTATCGTTTATGTACATACCTTCGTAATCGATATCTTCGGAATAAAGCTTCTCGTAAAAGTCATCCGTTCTTGCGGGAAGATCCTTTACAAACGTAAGTAATGCCTTAAACTGATCGGTATCGAATGAACACTTATGTTCAGCCGCATTGACGTAAGAATTGATATCAACGGCTATGCACATGTTCATGAAATCTTCTCTGGTTTCAGCGAACATGAGCTGTGAACCTGCGGGAAGGTTTTTCGAGAACTCGGTCATCTCTTCGAAAGTCCAGGACTGTCTGTCACCGAGGATCTTCTTCTTTCCTGCGAGAGTATTGATGTAGAAATAAGGTGAAAAGAAAACGAGCTTTCCATCATATTCGCATGCCTTCAATACGTTCTCAAAATAATTTGTTCTTGCATACTCGGGATCTTTGTCCATGTAAGTGTAAAGATCCACAAAAAGTCCCTTTGCCGCATAATTCATAAGATTTGTGTTGCTGTTTGCAATGATGATATCGGGACCCTGACCTGCGGCGATCTCGGAATTCATTTTGTTGTTTCCGGCCATATAATCGTCTTCGGTCTGATATATGCTGTAATCTTTAACAACTATTCTGAAGTTGGGGTTTGTCTTATTAAACTTTATGACATCTTTCTTGATATTCGCATCGATATAAAGACATCCGAGAGAAATGGTTTCTTTCTCCACTACGTCCGAAGGATCGACCTTCGTATATCTGCAAAGATAAGTTTTGTACTGATCGTCGCTGTAGTCACTGTATGTACCAATGAAAGTATTGTCATCAAGTGCAAAGAAAGCACCGAAATAGCTTGTTGCCACATCGGAGTCTATGAAGTTGAAGACTTCGGTAAGCTCCTTGTTGGAAAAATTGTATCCGTAAATACCGGTATCGGATCTTAAGAAAAGATCGTACTTTTCACCGGTTCCGTATATCTCGTAACTGTTAAGATTTATTCCGACATCGATCGGACTCGATAATTCAAGTGTTACGGGGTCTATTGTACTAAGTACACTTCCGTCGGTGTTATAGTAGAAAACATAGATTTTTCCGTCTTTGCCGGTAAACAGGTTTCTTACCCATTCCATGCTTCCTTCCATTTCCTTTTTATTGATAAGCTTCAGATCCTTATCATAAACAGCAAATGTCTTGTTACAGGTCGCAAGCAGATTTCCGTCGGGCATAGCTACAGTTGATTCTATGTAATCTATTCCCATTTCGGTGATATCAACCTTTTTATTGATCTGTCCGTCTATATTTGCACTCACATAATATTGAGCGGAATCGTAGATCGGATTTTCCGGATCGGAATAATCGCTGTTATCAACATAGCAGGAAAAGAATATATTACCGTTTCCGGCATCTATCGGTCTTTCCATGTAGAAATAGTTCTTTCCGGTCAAACCGAAATCAATGGTCTTTACAACCTTTCCTTCCATATCGGTAAGATAAATGTTTGTCTTGGAAGTACCGGCATCGTAGTCGTACTTAACCGCAACCACCATAAAATTGTCGCCGACCTTCGTAACGGAATTGACTTCCTCTCCCTCACCTATTTCAAAGTTTAAGGTTTCTTCTTTAAATACGGCGTTCTTGTTAAATGTTACGGTTTCGCCTTTCTTCTTGCCGCATCCTGCGTAAGGAACGATCATGATGACAGCAAGTAATAAAACCAAAGCTCTTTTAATGTTTTTACGCATCAGATTAACTCTCCTTCTTCTTTTTTGCGTTTTCTTTCTTCTCTGTATATCTCTATCCGTTTTTCGATAAAGTTTTTAACATCCGCTTTGTGTATCGTGCGATTTTTCCACATTCTTGCAAAAAGAACACACAAATTCACAAATACAAACGTAATAAGGATAAGCTCTATGAAAACCCACGGAACCAAAACATCCTCAAGACCCCTTGCCATGTTCTCCCAGTAAGGATAGATGATGGCCTTCGCATTCATGCTTCTTGCGCCGACCGTCTTAAATCTCTTAATGAGTCTTGTCCATGAAAATCTCTTTGTGTTTTCTATTATCTCGTACTTATCTTCCTCAAGAGTGAACGCATCTTTTACGATCTTCATTCCGTATCCCGAAACGGGATTGGGAAGAAGTACTTCATAACAGTCAAGATCCGTTCTGTTGGAAACATACTCAAGGGTTTCATAAGAAACATATACGGTATTTTTATCGTTTCCGGCAAGTTTATCGAATCTGCCGGTATCTTTTTTGTAAACGCCCGCTACAAGAAGCCTTATTCCTTCGATCTCAACAGGTTTTCCCACTATGTCGGGAGATCCGTAAAGATCCCACGCGGTTTCTTCATCCAGAAGTATCTTATCCTGCATAAGATCGTCGCCGTCGAAATAGCTTCCGCTTAACAAACGTAACGGATGGAAAAGGAAATAGTCTCCTCCGACACCGATGACCTTGACTTTACTCGACTTCTTTTCGCTATTGACGGTGCTTTCTCCCGAAGCCGAATAAGCGCTGATACGTCTTCTGCCGTTTTCACTCTTGGCGGTTATGAACTCTTCATCAAGCTTGTTGTCTATTTTGAAACTTAACTCTTTTAAGTTGTCCTCGGTCACTTCCGCGATCTGCGAATAGAAGATACTTATCTGAGTCGTTTCACCGTCTTTATCAAAACGATCCGCGAAAAGCTGTGCCGGCTGCGTCCTCGATGCTCTCACACAAAAGAGGGCTATCAAAGAAAACACAACCAATACGCCGCCTGATATGATCAGCCACAATATTTGTTTTTTGGTAAATACTTTTCTTAGATAATCTGTCATTTATCAGTCTTTCAATCTTATCTGCTGTCCGTCTTCGAAAGGTTTTGAAGATGTGGTAACAACGTAATCCCAACCGATGAGGTCACCGCTTACGGCACTTTCGGTATCGCTCTCCGCAAGTATCGTTACATATACTTTTCTTGCGATGTATCTGTTTCCGAAAGGTGTACTCTTGGAATCAACTTTGTATACATACTTTCCTTTGCTGTCTTCTCCGAGGGCAGAGTTGGGAACGATGATATCGTAATTTGCTGTCTTGTTTCCCACCGAAACGTTAAGACTCGTTCCGCTTATAAGATCTTCGCCTTCAACTTCAAATATAATGATCTTTCCGTTGGGGTTGGCCTGATCGGGACGGATCTCTCTTACTCTTGCGTGGATATCCGAATACCACCATGAGTTTGCAACATCGGCTTCGTCTCCGATCGAAACATACTTAGCCTGCTCCTTTGTAATGTTAAGAGACATGGTGAAGCCCTTACCGGCTCTTTGAATGGTAGCCACTTCCGCGCCCTTTTCGGTTGTTTCGCCGGCTACGTTCTTTACGGTAAGTATTGTTCCTGCAACGGGTGCCGTTATGGCAGCTCCGATGGATTCGCTTCTTAACTTCTCGACTTTTTCTTTCTGCTTTGTGATGGCATCAAGATCGCTCTCAAGACCGTACATGTTTGCAAGTTCGGTCTTTAATTCGTTATATGCTTTTTCGGCTTTTTCCTTGGCATCCTTTGCGTCAACCAACTGAGATGAATAGTTGTACTTCTTATCACTTATCTCTTTGGTGCCGTTCTTGATCGCATCATTATAGTAATTGACCATTCCCGATGAATAGTTATAATTTGCCGCTTCGGAATCGTAAGCGTCTTTTAACTTCTTGATATATTCCGGGGTGAGGGTTTTCCTCTCTGCCTCTGCTGCAGTATAGGCCTCTTCTGCTGCATAAAAAGCAGTCTTGGCGGTCTCTTCATTTTTCGCTGCAATTTCTTCGGTAATCGGATCGGAGCCGGAAACATCGTAAGTGTGATCACTTGCATTTCTCCAAGCTATCTCTGCTTTATCTCTGGCATCTTTCAAATCCTTTATGTATTTCTCGCTTGCCTTGAGAACAGCATCATCATATGCGGCTTTTGCATCCTGGTAGTCTTTCTCGTCTGCGGCCTTTTGAACCTCCCATGCACTCTTATCAGTGCTCAAACCTGTTGAATCAAAGCCTTCAGCCTCGTGCTCATACTTTGTCTGAGCCTTCTCAATTTCAGCGATCCTCTTTTCCCAGCTTTCAACGAGATTCTTCGCTGCCTCAAGTTTTGCCTGGTTGCTTTCAAGAGTTCCGATGCTGCCGGAAGAAACGGCTGCCGTTGTTTTTCTTTCTATCTCACTTGTGATGATCTTGCTCTCATATGCATCTTCGAGCTTTTTCAGTTCATCCAGAGCTTCTTTGAGTTCTTCACTCTCTCCGTCTTCAAGCTCGTAAATAACGTCACCGATCTCAACAACATCACCGGGTCTTACTTTTACCGAAGCTATTTTTCTGGCCTCTTTAACTTCTACTTTGTAAGGATCTGCGGTTTCTACGACGCCCGTTCCTCTTACCTTATTGGTGATCTGTCCCGACGAAGTATATTGTGCCGAAACCTCCGGAAGGGAGTAGTTCATTATCGTATTTGAGAAAAGTGTCAGGATCAGCATCACAACTAGGAAAATGATGATCGCGTTCTTTATCCATTCTCTTTTTTTCTGGTTTTCCATTTCTTCTCCTCCAAAGGTCGCAAAAGCGCCTCAAATATCCTTTCTTTAACCCTTAACTCCGCCCTGGTACATGATTCCTTCAACGAGATAATCTTCTCCGTAAAGGAAGATCAAAATACCCGGTATCATATATATCGTTGCCACCGCAAACGCCAGTCCCGTCTCGCCGCTGTTTATCTGCGACAAAAATACGGAAAGGGGATGCATCTCGGTATCCGACAAAAGTACGATCGGCTGCTCAACCATATTCCAATAGTCGATGAAAACTAAAATCGCTATGGAATACAAACATCCTTTGCAAAGCGGTGCGCATATCTTTCTGAATATCTGGAATTCACCCGCGCCGTCTATCTGTGCCGCTTCTATATAAGAAGAAGGGATTCTTCTCATAAACTTTGTCAGAAGATAAACCGCAAAAGGTGAAGCGATGCCCGGAAGCCATATTGCCCAGCGCGTATCAACTATATGAAACCAGGTCGATACAAGATAGTTGGGAACGAGAGTTACCTGATAAGGCATCAGCATAAGTATTATGTACAAGAAGAAAATGATCTCTTTGAGCTTTCCTCTTGCTCTGGTAAAGCCGTAGGAAGCAAACATTGCGACCAAAAGCTGGAACACAACGATGGGAACCACGAGTATTACCGAATTCCAAAACTTAAACAGGTAGTTGGGACTCTTAAAGAGCACAGTGTAATACTGAGTAAAAGATACCATATCGGGTATGAACTTAAGGTTAACAATGTCCGATATGAAAACTTTACTGCCTCGTTCGGTCTTGGCGAAGATCGATCCGTAGTTTGCATTGATCTCACTTTGGGACATGAACGAGTTTGTGATCGTAAGTACGATCGGTGTAAGGAATATCAATGAAAACACAAGTGCCAAAAGCACCGCAACACTGACTCCGACGATACGTTTTTTCCTCTTGGCGGAAAGGGAACTGAACTTTTTCATTCTTCCACATCCTTTCCGAAATGGTTTTCAGCAATGAAAAGAATTCCAATGATGACTACCATTACAAGAGACATTATTATAGCTGCAGCGGAAAGCTTCTGATAATCAAGATCTGCGAAGGTGTTGTTCATAAAATGCTGCAGCATATATATGGGAGTGTACGGATACTTTCCCGTAAGAAGATATATCTCTCTGAATACCTTAAAGGAATTGATAAGAGAAAATATCGTAACAAACAATATTGTTGAAGTAAGGTACCTGATCTTTATCTTAAAAAAGATCTGGAACGGATTGGCACTGTCAAGTGTCGCAACTTCCAGAATATCTCTGGGAATCGACTCAAGCGCCGACAAAAACAGGATCATGTTGTATCCTAAATTCTTCCACAAGAATAAGAATATGATAACAACCTGCGCATGGGGAGACTTTAACCAGTCGACCTTATCGGCACCGAAACGGGAAAAGAATTGGTTAACGGCACCGTTATAATGGAACATTACCTGAACGATCAATACAACGGAGGCAACCGGCACCATCATGGGTGTCAAAAAACATGTCCTGAACTGACTTCTTAAAGGAATATCCCTGTCGAGCAATATTGCCAGCAACAATCCCAAAACAACCGAAAGGGGCATCGCAACCAACGAAAACTTAAGCGTATTTCCGCCGGCCAGTCTGAAAGCTTCGTTGGCAAAAACGTTTCCGAAGTTTTTAAACCACACAAACTTGCCTGAAATAGGATTGTCGATCATCGAATAATATATGACAACAAAAAAAGGAAGTACGAAGAACAAAAGAACTCCTATCACACTCGGTGATAAGAACATTGCCGCACTTACCCTGGTCATTCGTGTTCTTTTTTTAATCTGATTTTTCTTTCTAGACTTCATGCAAACAATAGCCAAACCCCTCTTTTACAAATGATAACAAAACACAAAAAAAACACAACCGAAAACCTTATTAAGTTTCTTTAAGATTTCATTAACACTGAGGCGCCCTGCCAAGACATACTTCGGGCTGATGCACACGATCGTACATCAGCCCGAAACGGATTATCCCACCTTTACGATTTCTATCCTTTCTTTCAAAATATTGTTATAAAATGCAGAAGCCGGATTAATTTCTCTCTCTTCATATACATCAACATTTTTGGAGGACGCTCGATGCAACTCATCGGCAATGCAAAAAATATCCGTCGGATCAAATCTGTCACCACCGATAACAAGAACATCGATATCAGAATCTTTATCCGCTTCGTTTCTAGCGTATGAGCCAAAAAGAAAGGCTTTGTCAGCTTTGTATTTAGTTATTATTGGAAGCAATATATCACGTAATTCCGCAGAAGTATATATTTTATCAGTCATTTTTAATCCCTCTATATTTAATAGTAAGGGAAATATTGCTTTTTTTCAACATTTTCAATAAATGAAAAAGGGACAGGCATTAGCCTGTCCCTTGCGGTTTCTTTATACTATCTCGAAGGCATACTTCTCAGTGTCGCTCCGTTGAATCCGGGAATGATCTGTTCCCAGCTGGTGGCTCCGTCAATGAGTCCGAGGTAGCCGTTACAATGCTCCGCATATGAAGGAGTATCCATATATCTGTAAACATCTCCGGCGGGTTTTCCGAGAATTCCGAAATTCTTTCCGGGTTCGCCCTCATCTCCGGTGTGGAAGATACATGCGTCTATGTTTCCCGTAAACTGTGCTTTGAAGAAAAGATATGCCGTGGCGGCGGCCTGTACGTCGGCGCCTGCCTGGCGTCCTCCGTTAAGAGTAGGATTTACACCGTTTGTTGATGAGAATCCGACCTCCGAAAGGATGATCCTGCAATCGCTTCCGAAATTTGAAGCACAGTAATTTGTAAGCACTTCAAGGTTATAAGGAGACACGAAGCTTGCTCCTATTCCGTGAGCAACACTGTAGATACGTACCTTTCCGTCGTTCCAAGGATCGGCGTTGGTAAGCACCGCGGTGTATGCATGGTTTGCAAGGTTCCATCTGATGTTTGGATTCATTGCTTTTAAGTAGCTGTCGAGCGCCGTTATGAATCCTCTTGTTCCCCAGTCTCTGTCTCGGTCGTTCCATGTGTGGTCGGTGCAGGTGAAGACTCTGCAGTTCGCGTTGTGACTCTTTGCAGCATAATAAAGAACACGGAACGTATTTGAGTAGTTGGTCATGAAGGCATCTCTTGATATGTTGCCCGCCCAGTACCAGCGACCGGTGGTATTAAGGAACGTGTTGACCTCGTTACCGAGTATCCAGTTGTCGACATGACGGTTGCTCTTGCTCCAGTATTCCGTAAGGAACATGAACGCCGCTTCAACCTTTTCTCTGGCTGCGGGTTCTTCCATGTTAAATGCATAGAAATTATACCCCGGCGTTCTTCCGGTAGGAGTGATCATATCGGTGGAATTGCCGCCCCATCTTATCATGATCTGCATCGTAACGGTTCCGCCGTTTGCGTTCGCCGTCATGATGTCGGAGTTGTAATCGATATGATGAGTAGGATTGTAGAAGTAATAAGTCTTTCCGTTATAGTTGTAAGCTACATCATGCGATCCGGCCGTTCCGATAAGCTCTTCAAGATAGAGGTTATGGAAGTAATGCTTGTCGCCGATGCCTGTGTCGTAGGTTCCCTGGCGTCCCTTCTTTGAAGCGGGTGTCGGGTAAGGTGCGGTGTAAGAAGCAAGTGCTTCGGGATTGTCTATAAATGTTGCGGGAGACATTACATAGTAAGTGCTCTCGGTCTCTTTTACCGCCAAAGCAAACTTCGCCATGAGGTTGCCCGATACCGAGAAAGATGTCACGATGTCTTCGTCTTTTTCAAATGAAGAAAGCGCTCCGATAACTGCGTTTGACATGGGATCGAGTTTTACAAGGTAATAGAAATCGTCGTAACCTGCGATCCTTTCGGGAATCTCTGCCGTCACTACCACCGATCCGCCCTCGATCCTTGCAGATTTGATGGTTCCGCTATCGGGTGAAGGATCGACCTCGTCTGCGCCGTTTGCAAGATAAATGGATCTTGAACGACCGTAATCGGAATAGTATTTTTCGCCTGTTGAATCAATCCTGTATGAACGTGCTTTCAAATAGTAGGTACGCTCTCCTATTTTATTTTTCAGATATGCCGCGGTATTGATGGTTTTTAAATCTATAGTTTTGGGTCTGTCGGTAAATGTGGGATCGTAAGCATACAAAAGCTCATATCCGTCCGCTCCCAGATCCGTTTCGGGAGGAAGAAAACTAACGGTCAGCACACCTTTAAGAAGATTCTTTATTCTGTAAAGCTGCGGAACTTCAAGTTCGATCTTCGTCCATCTGGCATAAAGTCTTACGTAGGGTTCATCATCTTCGGGATAGAGCACCAAAAGATCGTTAAGATCTTTGATCTGCTCCGTCGCTATTCTGTTTGCGTACCATCCGTCAAATGTATATCCGGGAAGAGAAGGATCGGGGATCTCAGGCATCTCGTCACCGAAAGTGTACTTTGTGATCTCCTTAACATCATCGTTAAAGAAACCTCCGCCAAGATCGTAAAGGACTCTTACGGTAACGTTTTCTTCTTCCCCGTCTGCCTTAAGATCAAGTGACAAGGCGGTAAAAAGAAAAATCGACGCCAACAGAAAAACAATCAAACAAAACAATCTCTTCATTACTTAAATCTCTTTCCTATTTCTCGAATCTGAACCATTTGAAATCAAAATCCGTTCCGGGGAGGAACACAAAACTAACTTTACCATTAAATATCAGTGATTGTAAAGGAATGCGGTATTCTCCGTACTCTTCTGAGTACTCAATTTCGGCGAGACGGTTTTTCTGACCCGACTCATCGGTAAAAAGAATATGCATCGAAGTGAGCGAATTGTTCGATCGCCCGCAAACCGTTATCGCAGATATTCCGTCATTAAAGTCCATATCGTCAAATTCTATACAAACGTTGTTTCCGATATGCTCGATGGAATCGTCGGTTATCGTATATGTGTCACCGGTGATAAAGTCGTTGTTCACCACGTAATTCGTTTCGTAGGCCTTTCCGTACTTTTTGAAAGAAAAGCCCTTAAGGGAGATCCTGTTCGTAGTCTCAAAAACAAGGGATACGCTTTTCGTGCCTTTAATTCGTCTTGATAACTTAAACGTATTTGCCTGATAGTGGTTGTAGTTCGATATTGCTTTATACGTAAAGCTGCCGAGACATTCGCCGTTTTCGGGGGTTCCTTCATATATATATAAAGGAAGCTCGTTTTCGAATATGAATATGGGAACCGAAATCTCGTCGGAGCCTATATCGCCGAAATCCACATTTCCATAAGTGATATACGATTTTTCGTAGGCGGGAATGAATACGCCTCCTTCAAAGGATACTTCCGCTTTTTCTTCGGAACAGTACGAGTATTGAATGCCCGGTACGAAATCGTAAGGATCGAGAGTGACTTTTCCAAGACCGGAAGCGTTAAACTCAAGGACCGAAATGATCTCGGAAAGGTCGGAACCGTTTTCGGCTTTTGCGGTAAGTCTGAAATCTCCGTCCCCTATCGCGGTTACGGTGATGGTTTTGTTTTCTTTGTCCAATGAAGCCTTTGCAAAGTTTGCTTCAACGGCGTCTATCGTAAGAGCGCTTACCGAAATGTCGTCGAAAGTCGCATTTTCGGGATAAACTTTATAAGACAATGTTACGGAGGGACACTCCGCCGTTAAACTGTTGGTTCCTTCGTTGATAAGCTCCAGCTTTCTTATGGGAATGTCATTCTTTGCTTCGGATTCATAATTTGCATCCATGAAAGAAGCGCCCTTTAAAACATCCGCAGAAACGGCGTTTAACGTAATGCTCGCGCTTTCAAGTTCAGGTGATTCGGCCTTTAACTCTATGGTTCCCGTCGTCGAATCGGATGCTATTATCGCAATGAGTTTTCCTGAGAACAGCTTCCTGGAAGTTCCTTTGTATTGTTCGTAATCGGTAGAGTCTCCGTTGTCTGTACCCACCAGTCTTCCTGCTCCGGTTACGGAAAGATTTATGCGGTTTCTCGCGTTTTCCACAGTTTTCCCGTCTTTGTCCACAGTACTTATCTCAACAAAGATGAGGTCTTCCGTATCGGCTTTAAGTATCGATTTATCGGCCTTAAGAACTATTTTCTTAGGATCGCCGAAAGTCTCCGACGTATCTGTTGCTAGGGTGTTACCGTTTTCATCGTATGCAACGGCCTTTATCGTTCCTTTCTTATAAGGAAGAGTAAACACCGCCTTAAGCTCGGGACCGTTATGATCGATCTCTTTTTTCCCTATAAGTTCATCATTTAAGAAAAGAGCAACTTTGGGCGCGTTTGAATAGACGCACACATCTATTGTCTGTCCGTCGTTGAAATCCCAGTAAGGAAGCACATGGACCATGGGGCTTTTCTTAAGATCGGTCCACTCTGCTTTATACTGGTAGAAAGAATCCTTTTCGAATCCGGCAGTATCCACCTGCCCGAAATATGAATTCTTGGTAAAGTATGGAGTGGGCTCTCCGATATAATCCCATCCGGTCCAAATGTATTGTCCGGCCACGAAATCACGCTTTTTGTGCTCGTAGATCACAAAGTCTATGTTCTTTGCTCCCCAGTTGGTGGAGCAGTTGCCAAGACATGAACACTGTCCGTCTTCATATGTAAGAAGTCTTTTCGAAAGCGGGAAATGATATATTCCGCGGCTTTGAACGGTGGACGCGGTCTCGCTTCCGAAAATGCATCGGGAAGGATTCTTTTCGTGATGAGCATCGTAGAGTTTTTCACCGTAATTATATCCGGCGATCTCCAGATCGTCCGCGCACTTCTGAGCATTTTCCCACTCCATGAAATTTGAACCGCTTCCTACGTAGGCGTTATGGTTATAATCGTATTTTCTGACCTCGTCTCGAAGAAGGGCGTTCCATTTTCTTCCTCCCTCAAGGTGGCAATCATATATTTCGTTACCTATGCTGAATATGATTACCGAAGGATGGTTTCTGTCCTGCATTACCCAGGAACGAACGTCTTTTTGATACCATTCGGGAAAAAATCTTGCGTAGTCGAACTCAGTCTTTTTGTTTTCCCACATATCAAAGGCTTCGGAATTGATGAGTATTCCCATCTCGTCGGCCAGATCCAGAAGTTCCGGAGCGGGCATGTTGTGAGAGGTACGAACAGAGTTAACGCCCATCTCTTTTAGCTTAAGGAACTGTCTTCTTAACGCAGTCTTGTTAAATGCAGCACCGAGACTTCCGAGGTCGTGGTGCATGCAGGCACCGTTGATCTTTACGCTTCTTTCGTTTAAGAAGAAACCTTTGTCGGCATCAAAACGAATGGTCCTGAAACCGACGTTTGTGGTCACACTGTCAACAACTTCCTTATTTTTGACAAGTTCGGTCTTTAAAGTATAAAGATACGGATCTTCTATATCCCATCTTCTGGGATTCTCGATGGAAAGCTCAGCCTTGATCGTAACAGGCTTTGAACTTAATATCTCGTCTTTTGTGAAAGAAGCGATCTCCTCTCCGGTGGTATCCGTAAGTATATGGTTTAACGTAACTTTCGTGGGAGTCGTCGCATTCACTTCACAGTCAAGCAACAGCGCGAAGTTACCGTTATCCAAAGCCTTTTGCGAAACATAAAGACCGTCGAGGGGAATATATGCACTGTCTTTGTCATAGAAATGCACGTTTCTTATTATTCCGGCGCCCGAATACCATCTTGTGTTGGGGCTTTGATAGTTTACCGATACTTCTAAAAGATTCTCTCCGTCTTTTACGTACTTTGTTATATCCACATCAAAAGCGGAATAACCGTACTTCCACTCAAATATCTTTTCATGATTTAAGTAGATCGATGAATCCATATATACCGCATCGAAACGGATGATATATGTATGGAAGTTTTCCTTTTTGAGGGTAAACACCTTTTTGTAAAAGCCGATACTGTTCTCGTATAGATCTGAGGTATCCCATATCTGCCAGTCGTGAGGTATGGAAACCGGATTAAAAGAAACAGCCTCGCTCATTGTTTCATACGGTGTGTTAAGAGGAAATTTGGCGAACTGCCAGTTATCATTGAAAAGTGAATGTATGCTCATAATGATCTCTTTCGATTGTGTATTTTGATACTATTCATATTTTATTTGATTTCTTACAAAAATGAAAGAAATTTGTAAGAGTATACAATTGAATCGGATCTTCTCAGTTGATAGTATGTACTCAACAAAACAAACAGATAAGGAAGGTACATAAAATGAAAAAGTCAACACGTATATTTCTCTACTCTTTAGTCCTCTTCGGTATTGTAGGATTGGCAATCAGCATTGTTCAGTACTTCGTAAAAGGTATTTCCATCGACTGGACTTCATCCACACTCTTCTTTGCGGTCATCACCTGCGCTCTTGCAGCGGAAGCAACCGCTAAAGAGAAAAAAGAAAAGAAGAAAGCTGAAAAAGAAAAAGATAATGAATAAAAACAATGCGGAAGACCTTGATCTTCCGCATTTTCTTTTATGTTTCAAGTTCCTGATTGGCCTGTATTACCAATCCGTCCACAACCGTCTGCTTGGGAGCACAGATTGCTGCGATAAGTTCGTCCTGCGACATATCGCTTGTATCTGCGGCATTGGCAGCATTCATTTCTTCGTTCGCGGATGCGACTATACTGTCTACGTTTAACGACTTGGCTTCTTTAAATCTTGCCATGATATCTGCTACCAAAGCCTGATCGTCTTCACTGAGGCCTGTGGCTGCAAGATCGACTTCTTCATCAGAATTTGCAGTTGTCGCACATTCGGGTTCCGGAGCGGGTTCGGGTTCAGGCTCGGGTTGAGGGATGGGCTCCGGCTGCTGTATCGCGGGAGGGGTAAATCTGTACTCATACCACTTTATGATCCTGTTTACTCTGTTTCTGTACCCGGTCGCCATTTCCTTGAGCATCTTATGAATTTGATTTATCTTTATTCTTCTCATTTGATCCTCTTCAAAGATTAAAAACGTTTCGTTTATACATAATAATGAATGAGCGTTACATGATAATTAAAAATCGCCATGTGGTTTTACCCACATGGCGATTCGTGATCGATTATCTCTTTTTCTTGAATGCTCCGGAAACGATTCCTATTATGATCAGAATAAGAATGACCTTTCCCACATGAAGTTTTCTGGTTTCGGGTTTATCTTCATCCACATCAAAAACAAGATTTGTTCCCTTTTCAATCTGTTTTTGAATGGTGCCGTATGTGGACCAGCCATACATCACTTCGCTTATGGGATTGCCTTTTTGCTGTGTGACAACACCGGTCTGTTCAACCTGTTTGTATGTATCGGATCTCATCTCGCCAAGCAATACTGCCATGACGATACAGATAACCATTATCATTGCCGCAACGCTTGTCTTTTTTAAAGCTTCCATGATTATACTCCTTTGAGTTCCATCAACTTCTGCTTAAGCTCACCTTCGATCCTTCCGAGTTCAACCTCAGCTTCTTTACGCTTCTGAGCACCTTCGGTCTGGATCTTCATAACTTCATCAAGTGTGGTGATGAGCTGTTCATTTGTATGTTTAAGTGTTTCAATATCAACGATCGATCTCTCTGCTTCTTTTGCAGTTTCAACCGTTGCCATCTTAAGCTGATCGGCATTCTTCTTAAGAAGCTCGTTCGTCATCTCGGTAACTGCGCTCTGTGCTGCGGTCGCCTGGCGTCCGTGCTCGATACCCATGGCAAGAACCATCTGACTTTTCCAAAGGGGAATGGTGCTGGTAAGAGAAGTCTGAATCTTTTCGATCATCAAAGTATCGTTGTTCTGAAGAAGTCTCGTCTGAGGACCCATTTGAATGGAGATCATTCTAGTAAGTTCAAGATCATGAAGTCTCTTCTCGAATCTCTCGATGAGATTTGCGTAATCGTTGTAGGCTTGCGCATCTTCCTGAGCACCGGTCTCTTCGGCTTTCTTGCGAAGTTCCTCAAGTTTAACGGTCTTTGCATTCTCCAATGCTTTCTTACCTGCGATGATATACATCGTAAGTTCTTTGTAGTAGTTGAGATTTAACTTGTACATCTCATCGTACAAAGCCGCATCTTTCATCAAAACTACCTGATGCTTCTCAAGTACTTCGGCAATCTTGTCTACATTCGTCTCAGCCTTTGAATAGTTGGCTTTCAAAGCTTCAAATTCATTTTTCTTCTTCTGGAAAAATCCGCCGATACCCTTCTTTTCGGGTTCCTGGCAGGTCTTTATCTGTACTACGAGATTTGCAAGAGTCTCACCGATCTCGCCAAGATCCTGAGTACGAACCGCATTAAGTGCGCCTTCGGAGAAATCGGCAATGTTCTTCTGTGCGGATGAACCGTACATAAGAACCTGATTGGTGTTTGTGATATCTATCTTGCTCGCAAAATCGTTAACGATCGCTTTTTCTTCGTCGTTAAGCATATTTTCGTCCACAACGACGGGCTCAACTTCCTTTTTGGGTGCGGTAGCCATTCCGGACTCGTTCATCTGAGCCTGAGCCATTGCCACTGCGCCGCCTGTTGAAAAAGAAGGCATCGTGGGAGCTGCCGAAGATGCTCCGTTAGGATCGAGTGTCAATGTGGGGATATTGTTGTCTGCCATTTTCTTTCTCCTTTATTTCTCGGTAAGGCCCTCAGATTTCATGAGGTTTTCCATAACCGTTATATCTGTGGAAATATCAAGTGCTTCGTCTTTATAAAGATAGTCGAGCTGCTTATCGTAAGCATCTACGGCCGTCTCCATCATCTCTTCGATCTTGCCTTTCGTTCCGTCGATGTTGATACCCGAGATTCCTGCCTCATCCATTCGATCATAAGCGTTCAAAAGCTTGATCGTGGTGGCAAGATAGTAATTGAAAAATCTTCTTACCTGTTTCTTTTTCGAAGGATTCTCGACTACTCTTGCAACTATCTTATCGGTCACATCCTGAAGATGAACTATCTGGTTTGATATCTTCTCATTGATGATGTTTGCATCAAGTCTCTTCATTTCAAGAAGTGCAAGGGTCTTATCTTCGATCATCTTGTCGATCTCGGGATCTCCCGTGGAAGCGATCTTCTTTTCTTCTTCCTTGGCCTTCTTGTCCTCGACCTTCTTAACTTTCATCTCCACTTGGATCTTCTTGGGCCAGATCTGCCATGAAGTGATGAACAATAGCAGCATCACTATTCCGAAACTTACAAAATGAGCCACCTCGTAAAGAGGAAGCGACATTGCCCAAAAAATCGAAGCTGCTGCAACTACATAATATGAAACTGCTGAAGGGATCTTTTTTTCTTTCATTTCCATTCTCTTCTTTTTTTGATAAATACCTAAAGATAATAATACTTCCTACTTAATTTACAGTCAAGAAAACCCGGGTACCAAAAAGGCGCTCGGGCTCTTAAATTTTTATAAAGAAACTGCGGTTTCTTCGTCCTTTATTCCCTTAACATACAGATACGAATACGTGATATAGATCATCGTATTTATAACTGCGAGAAAAGTAAGATTTCTCGGAACGTACATAAGATACCAGGCATACGTCACAAGAGAAACGACCTGTATCGCAAGACAGGGCAGCTTCGCTTTTTTGTTGTAGAAAAGATAAATGATCGCAAGCACTTCGTATATGTAACCGTAACGTTCATGCATTACAGGTAAAAAGAAAACGGTCGTGAACGTCAACAGTAACGCAAGTCCCAGGAAGTTCTTCGCATTGAGCGTGACCTTTTTCTTTATCGTAAAGATCATCCACGAAGCCAGCATGATAAAGGTAACAAGCAAAGCTATGGGATAGAGATAATCGAAATACTCGTATTTCTCAACAAAAGTCTCGTATGAAGTGAACATCCAAAATCCGGGATAGTTCATCTCCATTCGGTAGTACTCCGCTTTTTGTATGAAGTAAACCTCTACTCCTTCCAATATTCCGCGGCCGGCGATGATACCGGGAAGCGTACTTATAAAGAAGACCGCAGGAACTATCAAAAAGTAGAGTATCGAAAATCTTCTTTTATAAAAGTAGTAAAACAAAAAGAAGGGCAATATGAAAATGGTCTGAAGCTTAAAGGAAAACGCAAGGCCCAAAAACACCATTGCCGTCACATCTTTTTCTTTGTACAGATAGTACAAAGAAAGGATCACGAAAAACGTATATATCGAATCGCACTGTGTCCACATAGCAGAGTTCATGGCAATTACGGGCGATACCCATACGAACGCAAATGCCGCTGCCGCGCCGTTTAAACCATACTCGGTATTTTTGTAGACGATCCTTGCGACTAAAACGGCGAGCAGCATGTCAAAAAGTATGCTGAACGCTTTGATCGCATAAAGCGGTATCATCGGAAGATAAGTAAGCGCAGCCAGCATAAACTGGTAAAGTATCGTGTAATCGCAATCTCCGACCTGCTGACCCAAAGCCTTAAATCCGCCCAGACTTTTGAAATCGTCGTACCATGGCAGATAATACTCAAGCGTATCTCCGCTTAAGAAATATCGCATGGAAAAACGAAGATACGCTCCGAGTAAAAATGCGAAAGCAATGATAAATACGCTTAAATGATTCTCTATATAAGCTATTACTTTCTTTTCTGCTAAAGTCATTTTATAAACCTTATTTGATCTTGATAAGATGTCCCGAAACCTTCATGGATTCGATGATGGCGTCAACGTGCTTCTCACACTCTTCGTTGCTGCCGGCTTCGGACATAACTCTGAGTACCGGTTCGGTTCCGGACTTTCTTAATAAAACTCGACCGTTATCGCCAAGTTCTGCGGTTGCTGCTTCAACGGCAAGTTTAACGGCGGGATCTTCAAGTGTAGCGTCTTTGTCATCAACGACAACATTTTTAAGAACCTGCGGATACATCGTAACTTCGCTTGCAAGTACGGAAAGCGGAAGCTGAGTCTCCACCAGAACGCTCAGTAACATGATAGCGGTAAGTATGCCGTCACCGGTACGGGCATATTTTCTGAAGATAACGTGCCCGGACTGCTCGCCGCCGACCATGTGGTTAAACTCTTTCATGTTCTCGTAAACATATCTGTCGCCGACTGCCGTTTTTTCGTAACTGATGCCGATCCTGTCGAGAGCTTTGTAAAGACCGAAGTTACTCATTACCGTCGTAACAACTTTGTTGCTGGGAAGCTGTCCGATGCTCTTTAAATATTTTCCGCAGATGTACATTATCTTATCGCCGTTCACGATCTCACCGTTCTCGTCGACCGCAAGACATCTGTCTGCGTCACCGTCAAAAGCGAATCCGCAGTCAAGCTGGTTTGCCTTAACATATTCGCAAAGTCCCTCGATATGAGTTGAACCGCAACCGAAGTTGATGTTCGATCCGTCGGGAGAATTGTTGATAACATAAGTCTTCGATCCGAGCGCATTGAAAACTGCCGGAGCGATCATCCATGAAGAGCCGTTTGCGCAGTCAAGAGCAACCTTTCTGTCCTCAAAAGACTTGGTGGCAACATTTGTAAGATATCCGATGTATCTGTTTCTTCCCGAATAGAAGTCAACGGTACATCCTACCTGATCTCCGGTAGCAAAAGGGATCTCGTCGATAAGACCGTCGATATATCTTTCGATCTCATCCTGAAGAGCATCATCCATCTTTTCACCGTCGCAGTTCATAAGCTTGATACCGTTGTCAGTGAAAGGATTGTGACTTGCGGAGATCATAACACCGCAGTCAAACATCTCTGTTCTGGTGATGTATGAAACACAGGGCGTTGTAGTAACGTGCAAAAGATATGCGTCCGATCCGGAAGATGTGATACCTGCGGCAAGTGCGTTCTCATACATATAAGAAGAACGTCTTGTGTCCTTTCCGATGACTATCTTTGCATGATGGTCTTTTCCGTAATACCATCCGAGATATCTTCCGATCTTGAATGCATGCTCGGCTGTAAGTACTACGCCTGCTTCACCTCTGAAACCGTCGGTTCCGAAATATTTTCCCATAATAAACTCGCTTTCTAGCCGTTGTATGCCGCTTCGTCGCAGACTAAAACAACGTCCTTATGAAGATTTAAAAATGATGCGGGACACTGTGTGGTGCAAGTACCTTTGAGCATCTGCTTAACGGCATTGTGCTTTCCTGCGCCCGTAGCAATAATTATTATTTTCTTTGCGGAAAGAATAGTTCCCATTCCCATGGTGAGCGCCTTGGTGGGAACGTCGGCAGGACTTGCGAAAAATCTTGCATTCGCATCGATCGTGTCTTCCGTAAGACTTGTTACGTGGGTCACGGGAACAAGCTCATCATCGGGCTCGTTGAATGCGATGTGTCCGTTTCTTCCTATACCTAGTACCTGAATGTCAGCGCCGCCGAGTGACTGAACATAAGCTTCGTAACGCTCAGCCTCCTTTTCTCCGTCGGGAGCTGCACCGTTAGGAACATTGGTACGCGCTTTGTCTATATTTACATGATCAAAAAGGTTTTTGTTCATGAAATATCTGTAGCTTTGATCGTTCTCGGGACTGATGGGATAATACTCATCAAGATTGACAGTCGTAACGTCCTTAAAATCAATCTCTCCCGCCTTGTTCATCTTAACAAGCTCGGCATACATCCCTTCGGGAGTTGAACCCGTAGCAAGACCAAGTATTGCGTTGGGTTTTTTCTTCAGTACATCGGCAACGATCTTAGCCGATTCTACAGATGCTTCTTCATAGTTTTTACATACTATAACCTTCATTAATGTCTCCTTTACATATACCCATTTGTCTTTGTAAACAATAACTATTTACTGCTAAATTTTACTACGCGGGGCAATGTGTATGCAATAAAAAGATTTCCCGCGACAGTATTCCTTCCATGATTAATGTGATATACTCTGTATGATTTTTGCACAAGAGGGCATACATATGTTAGAGAGTTTCACGATAGTCGGCACTCAGGTTGCCGTATTGTTTATATTGATCGCTTTGGGTTTTTTCGGCGGAAAGATAAAACTTATCACCAGAGACGGCGTTAAATGCATAAATGACATTATGCTCTATTTTGTAACTCCTTGTGTCATCATTCATGCATTTCAAAGAGATTACGATCCTTCGATGCTTAAAAATCTGCTGCTGTCCATACTCGGAAGCATCATTTCTCATGCGCTTTGCTATCTGGTGGGATTTATACTGATACACGACAAAGATAAAGCTGTAAGAAGTGTTCACAGATTTGCTGTTTGCTTTTCGAACTGCGGATTTATGGCGCTTCCGCTTTTGGAAGCATTGCTTGGAAGCGAAGGTGTTTTCTACGGTGCCGGTTACCTTGCCGTATTCAATATCACCGTATGGTCGCTCGGTCAATATTCGATGGCAGGCGGCGATGCTTCTTTTGACGGTAAAAAGATCATACTCAATCCCGGAGTTTTATCTTCGATAATCGGACTTATCTTTTTCTTTACATCATTAAGACTCCCTACTCTCATCGCTTCACCGATATCATTTATGGCTGCGCTCAATACGCCCGTCCCCATGCTGATAATCGGTTATACGATCGCGGGGCTTAAACTTAAAGATATCATTAATATAAAAAGTGAAGCGCTCACTATCGCTACACGTCTTGTAATAGTACCTATGCTGTTACTGGGAATACTTTATCTCATGGGATATCGCGGAACACTCCTCACCGCAACGATCGTTTCCGCTTCTGCTCCGGTTGCCGCGATAACGACCATGTTCTCCATTAAATACAAAAAAGACGAAAGCATTGCTTCCAAACTGGTCGCTGTTTCGTCTCTTTTCTCAATCGTTACTATGACCGTGATAGTTTCTTTGGCCAGAACTATCTCTTAAAGATAATTGATCGTAAAATGAATCTCTCCCTGCCTGTCGATATCGGCAAGGATAAAGCTTGGTTTTCTGTTTAACTGTCTCGGAAAAGTCAGACTTCCGGGATTAATAAGCCAGATACCGCTGTCATTATCATATTCTATAACGGGTTTGTGAGTATGTCCGAATACGACAACGTTTGCTTCGTACTCCATTGCCTTATAAAGAAGCCTTTCGGTGCCGTAATATACGCCTTCGCGATGTCCGTGTGTCAATAAAAAACGGTATCCTTCCACATCAAAAACCTGTTCCTGTTTAAGGGACAAAGAAAAATCGTTGTTTCCCGAAACCATTTGAATATCGCACTTCACTAAACGGGGAAGCTCCTTTTCCAATCCCTGCAGATCGCCTGCATGGATAAGAAGATCGGGTTCACCTGTTTTTTTGAGCACTTCGTAAAAATCTTCATTGTAACCGTGAGTATCGCTGACTATGAGTATCCTCATTTTATTGGATTCCGATCTTTTCTATTATTTTGTCAAACAAAGGCTCAAAATTCTTGGGAGCTTCAAATTCGGAAGATTCAAGTTTGCTCAGATCGATATCCGTATCGTTTTTGTAGATCATCTTTTCAAAGTAGGCGATGATCAGCTTCATGTCTTCGGCTATGACCGCATGGCCTTCTTTGTGCATGTTACAAACGATATGATCGCCAAGCCCGAATTTTTCGTATATCTCTTTTGCGATCTTATAGCAAAGCCACATTGAAGGAGCATTCACCCAGTCTTCGCCCATGTAAGAAGCGACTATGAAATAATATCTGTCTTCATCCATCGCCAGCAAAGGAAGATCGTATTGGTCCACCGGAATGGAATCTTCATCGATAAAATCAAGGAACGCCTCATTAAACCATCCTCGCTCGTCCACGGACTGAAGACAGTTTAAAGGTTCATTTGCCGTATATTTGTAATCGGAGGGTCCGTCAACTTTTGAAAAATCATAAGTGAATCCTTCCGACTTATATCTGAATAAAGCAAGTCCCCCCGCGCCCGAACAAACGGGAACGGTCATCTTAAATCGTTTGTCAAAAGCACCCGCAACCGCTGCGGCTTTTCCCCATCTTGATACGCCCGTAATGATAGAATTGTCGAGATTGATACCAAATTCATTTGCCGCTCCGAGATACAGGGCATCCAATATCTTTGAAGCATTCCAGCCCCATGCCATAAGTTCGCCGGTCTGTTCGCTTTCTTCTTTAATATTGTATGGATAAAGCTCATAAAAAAGGCCTTTTCGTAAAGAATTGTCTTCGGCTATGTGAGTGGGGTTCATGATAATAAGCGCATATCCCATTGAAAGCACATAGTCTTTTACGGCTATGGGATGCATGCTTATTATAACGGGAAAACCGCCGTTATGCTTGGATACTTCCGGAAGATAAACGGGAACCGAGAAATTGATCTCTTTTCCGTTATGCTCAACGTATACCGTCAGTTTCTTTGCGCCTACGGCCTGTTCTATTCCAAAGAAAGATTCGGTAATGGCGCCGCTTTCTTCTATCTTATAGCGAACATTTTCACCGTATCTTTGATATCCGTATATTTTCCTTTGATAATCCTTTGAAAGTCTGTCAGTTATCTTTTCAAGCGATTCTTTTGAATAGTCTGTGACTCTTTCAAAAGGATTGGGGTAGTTTGAAGTATTCATTCTTTTATCCGATCGTTAATCTAAATGTTCGCAAAGCTTAACTACATTGAGAGGTGTATATGAAACCCAGTTATAGTTAAGGTCATCTATGGAAGAAACCTCATATTTGGGAGTGTGTGCTTCCTCGGGCGTAAGATAGCTTTCCGTTCCGTCAGCATTTTTAAGAACATATAATACTTCTTCCGAATCGGGAATTTCATGATAGCCGTCATATACTACGCTTTCGGATAAAGATATCTCGTTTTTGTCCAATTTGTAATATCTCATCTGAAATTCATCATGAGAATCAAAGATAAGGCCCGTTTCGGGATTGAGAAATCTGACACCTCCGAGTAAATCGGCGTCGATCCAATTATCTTTGTTAACGATTATTTCAGCATTTTCATATGCTTTTACCAATCCTTCGGGATAATGGTCTTTTCCGATATCCGTAACAGTCATTTCCATAGTAGGAAAATAAGGTGTCGGCATTATAAAATCAGCTCCCTTTGTGGTTGCCCCAGGCAAAGTCATAAACTGAAACAAAGCACTTTCGAGTGTCGATTCAATATATAAGTAATCCTGTCCGGTCAGCTGATATATGGCATCGTTAATGTTGATCTCCTCGTAACCTCTTTCCACATATCCCTTCCTTAATGAAAGATAGTTATCATAGATCTTGTCCATATCGTATAAGTCAACCAGAAAATCGGCTGCACTTAAAAATGTTTCTTTATCATACGCTTCTTGTATAGTCTTTTTAACGACAACTTCACTTCCGTCATCCTTTACTTCGGTGATCACAAAAGCAGGAAATCGCTCTATTGAATCATTTTCGAAATCGATAATGTCGCTGTACATTTTATCGAAGTTGATATTGTACAGTCTGTACTTACCTTTGATAGAAGCATATTCGAGTCCTTCAAGCAATAAAAGATCCGGATCGGAAACCTCGTATGTTTCCTTGACAGATTCAGTACTTTCAACCGATTCGCTGACCCGGCTTACGCTTTCAACAATTAAAGATTCTGCGGATGAAACAGAATTAACAGGTTCTTTATTTGTGCAGGCACAAAGAGCCAAAGACGAAAGTATAATGATCGAAATGACTTTGATCCTT